>JAKDNC010000415.1 GCA_030452025.1 Nocardioides sp.
CCCCCCGACGCCGCGATCGGTCGTTGTGCGGATCAGACGCCCACTGCCCTGCGCCAGCAGCAACGCGGCATGGGTGGCCGCGACTTGCATGAACCCGTTCCCGCCGGCCTCGTCGGCGGCCTTCTGACGTGCGGACATCAGCGGATCATCAGGCCGGGGGAAAGGGATCCGGTCGATCATCACCAACTGGCAGGTCTCGCCGGGAACGTCGAGACCCTGCCAGAGGCTGAGGGTGCCGAAGAGGCAGGTGTGCGGGTCACTGACGAACTGCTTGGACAGCTCGGCGAGCTGGGCCTCCCCCTGGGCGAGGGTGGTCAGGTGGGGCAGCCGCTTGCGGACCTCCTCGGCCGCGGCCTCGGCGGCGCGCCTGCTGGAGAACAGCCCGAGGGTGCGGCCCTCGGCCGCGTCGATCAGGTCGACGATCTCGTCGAGCTGGGACTTCACCAGGCCGTCGCGCCCAGGCGGTGGCAGGTGCCGGGCGACGTAGAGGATCGCCTGCTGGCCGTAGTTGAAGGGTGAGCCGACGTCGATGCCCCGCCACGGGAGTACGCCGTCCCCCTCCGTCGGCGTCTGGCCCTCGGCGATCCGCTCGGTCGGTTTGAGGCCCACGGAAGTGGCGACGTTGTTGAAGTCGCCACCCAGCATCAGGGTGGCCGAGGTGAACACGACCGTCTTCTCGGTGAGCAGCTTGTCGCGCATCTGCCCCCAGACCTGGAGTGGGGCGACGCAGAGCTGGGGGCCGCCGTGGCGCGCCTCGCGGTCGTTGAGCCAGAGGACGTCGGAGTTGAGGTCGGCGGCCATCCGCTCGGCGTGGTTGAAGATCTCCTGGACGCCCGCCTTGGCCTGATTCTTGCCCGGGTCTGCCTCGCTGTCGGAGTCCTTGGGGATCCCACCGAGACAGGCGCGGGCGCCGTCGCGAACCAGGATCAGGGCGTCGTTGAGCTGCGGGGTCAGGTTGTCGATCCTGCCGGCGCTGGTCCGCTCGATGGCGTCCCTCAGTGCCCCGGCGGCATCGTCGAGGTCATCGGCCTCCGAGCCGTCGACGTAGCGGCCGGCGCGGCGCACCGCGCGCTCGACATCGCTGACACTGAGCTCGTCTGTGGCGGCCTGGGTGATCCGCGCGGTCACTTCGTGGGCCTCGTCGATGACCACCACGTCGTAGTCGGGGATCATCGGGACACCTTCGATCGCGTCGATGGCGAGCAGGCTGTGGTTGGTGACGATCAGCGAGCTCTGGGCCGCCTTGTCGCGGGCCTGCTCGGCGAAGCACTCCTCGCCGAACTCGCAGCGCGAGCGACCCAGGCATTCGCGGGCACTGACCGAGACCTGCCGCCAGACCTTGTCGGTGTGCCGGGGCGCGTTGTCCTTCTCGCCGCTGCCGCGGTTCTTCGCCTCATCCTCGGCCCACTCGCGGAGCTTGATCACCTCGGCACCCATGGATCCGGTCGGGACCTCGACCAACGCTCCCTGGTCGTCGGGGGCGCCCTCGCGGACCCGGTGCAGGCAGGCATAGTTGGAGCGCCCCTTGAGCACAGCGTAGGAAGTGTCGATGCCCTCCTCGTGGGCCAGCGCGTCGACCAGGCGCGGGATGTCGCGCTCGACGAGTTGATGCTGCAGCGCGAGCGTCGCGGTGGCGACCACGACACGTTCGTCGTGCATCAGGCTCGGCACGAGATAGGCGAGCGACTTCCCGGTGCCGGTCCCGGCCTGGACGAGGAGGTGCTCACTGTCGGTCATCGCGGAGGCGACTGCCTCGGCCATCTCGATCTGGCCATCGCGCTGCTCTCCCCCGAGCGCCTGGACCGCCTCGGCGAGCACACGGCGTACCTCACTGGTGTCCCCGGCGCCCTCGGATGCGACGCCGGAGGAGGCACTGGCGTGGACGAACTCGTCGGGGATCTCTTCGGGCACCCGACGACCCTATCCCCGACGAACCACAGCGACGGCCCGCCCTCCACAGGATGTCGCCGACTCGGCACGAGTTGACCTGGAACCCGGTCGAGTCGGCACCAACTTCGTCCGTTCGCGTCAGTTCGTGCCGACTCGACCCTGATTTGCGTCAGTTCGTGCCGAGTCGGCGCGGAAGGTCACACAACCGCGCCGGAGTCCTGCGGGTCCCGAGCCTTCCTGGTCTTGACCGTCCGTGGAAAGGGCTGGATCTTCTGCAGGTAGCTCGCCAGCGGCGAGGCCAACAAGACCGTGGACAACGTGCCGATGATCAGACCGATCAGGAGCGCCAAGGAGAAGTCCTCGAGCGAGTCGCCGGCCATGACCGCCAAGGCGCCGAGGATGAACATGGCGCCGAGACCCGTGTTGACTGTTCGTGGCATCGTCTCGAGGATCGCGTAGTTGGCGACCGAGTCGAACGTGCCAGTCGTGGTGCCGCGCCATCGCTCACGGATGCGGTCGAAGACCACGACGGTGTCGTTGACCGACAGGCCGATGATGGTCAACGCGGCCGCCAGGTAGATGCCGTCGATCGGCTTCCCGAGCCAGGCGAAGATACCGGTCACGAGCACCACGTCGTGGGCCATGCCGACCACCGCCGAGAGCGCGAAGGTCCAGTGGAACCGGATCGCCAGATAGAGCATCTGGACCAGCAGCGCGATGATGAACGCCAGCAGCGCCTTGTCCCTCAACTCCTTGCCGAGACTTGGCTCCACCGTCTCGTCGCTGAATTGGGTGGTCTTCCCGGCGATCTTCTCCAGACCCTGCTGAATCTCTGCCTTGTCCGCGTTGGAAATGTCGCCGGCCCGGATCGAGATCCGCTCCGTCCCGTCGCTGCCCGTGACGTCCTGGACGACCGCCTCGGGCAGGCCGACACCAGTGACGACCTCGCGGGCCTGGTCGGAGGAGATGTCCTGGGCAGTCGTGTATTCGATGGTGCGGCCACCGGTGAACTCGAGGCCGAGGTTGAGTCCTTTGCCGAAGATCCCGACCAACGCCAAGATCATGAGCACCGCCGAGATCGACACCCAGATGTGCTTGCGGCTCATGATTTGGGGGTTCTTGTTCATCAGCCAGGTGCGCACCCTGCCGACGTTGGCCAAGCCGGTGACCCGAGGTCGCCTGGCCACGGACCGCCTGGTCACCGCGATCTCGGTGAGCACCCGGGCGATCACCAGCGCGGAGATCATCGAGGCGACCACACCGATGGACAGCGTGACACCGAAGCCCTTCACCGAGCCGGAGGCGAGCAGGAAGAGCAGCAGCGCGGCCAGCAACGTCGTGACGTTGGAGTCCATGATGGCGCTCCACGCCTTGTTGAACCCGACCTGGAGGGCCCGACTCATGCCGGCCTTCGGATTTTCGGCGTACTCCTCCCGCGCTCTCTCGAAGACCAGCACGTTCGCATCGATGGCGAGACCGATGGCGAGCACGAATCCGGCCAGGCCCGGCAGCGTGAGGGTCGCCCCCACCGCCAACGTCATGGCATAGGCGAGGACGGCGTACGACGCCAGCGCGATCGTCGCGAGGAACCCGACCAGACGGTAGATGACGATGATGAAGATGCCGGTCAGGACCAGACCGACGACCGCCGCCTCGATCGAGGCCTTGATGGCGGTGTCGCCGAGCGTCGGGCCGATGACCGAGTCCTGCAGCGGCACGCCGGCCTGGAACTTGCCGTCCTCGGCCTCGCTGCCGAGGGTCAACGGCAGCGCGCCGGCCTCGATGAGCAGCGCGAGGTCCTTGGCTTCCGCCTCGGAGAAGTTGCCGGAGAGGTTGGTCCCGTTGTCCAGGCGCCCACCCCAGGAGACGTTGACGGTCGGCGCGGAGAGGGACTTCGTGTCCAAGAC
>JAKDNC010000416.1 GCA_030452025.1 Nocardioides sp.
CTCGCGGGCTTGCTCGGGCTCAGGCAACGGCTCCACTCGCCGCCCCGCCGCGGACTCCGATGAGCGGGCCGGCGCATCCTGTTCCGGGGCCTTCCGGGCGGCGCCGTCGCGGACTAGGCCCGGCGGGGTGCCATCGGGCACCTGGGCGGTGTCGAGCTGATCGAGAATGCCCGCGGCGGCCTTGCGGACCCGTTCACCGGTGGCCTGGACGATCTCGACGGGCTCCTTGCCGTCGACGTTCGCCGCCCACCCGGCCACGTACGGGATCGTGTACCCCGTGGTGTCCATTCCGTGCGCAGCACCGACCATGAGCGCCACGGACTCGGCCTCGACCTCCGCGATCCCGCGATGCTGGCGGGCGTCCTCGTTCTGGGGGTCATGGAGCAGGACATGAGCCAACTCATGGCAGAGCGTCTTGGTCTGGGCGGCGGGGTCCATGTTCTCGCGCACCGCGACCCACCGGTCGGTGAAGTTCGTCCGCCCGTTCGAGCCATCGATCATGCCCTCATGCGGCACCCGCATCAGCTCATACCCGGCGGCCTGCACCTGCCCGGCCAGCCCCTCCCAGAGCCCGTCCGGGGCCTCGCCTTCCAACAATCTCGGCTCCGGCGCCTCGGGGATCGGGTCGCCGCCGGTCTGCGAGACATCGAACACCCGCGCCGGGACCACACCGACCATGCGCTTGCGCACCGCCTCGCCCGGCTTCGGCTTCTCCCACCGGTCCAGCCGCCGCCACGAATCAGGGTCGTTCGGCGTCGCCGAGGCGAACCGGGCCTTGTAGGGAGCGAGGATGCCGTAGTGCTGCTGCCCCTTGAGGATGTGCCGGCCCATCTGCTGCCACTGCTTCGCCCCGGCCACATACGTCGGGTACGGAGCATCCACGTTCCCGGCCGCATAGTTCGCCTCGTGCTGTGCCCAGATGAGGGTCAGATTGTTGAAGCTGCGCGACCGGAACCTCGCGGCGAACCTCAACGCCGCAGCCCAGTCCTCTCCCGTGACCAGCCGCTCGACCGCGCCGGTGAGCATCCCGTGGAGCTCATCGAGCCTCGCCTCCCGCTTCTGGCGGGCTTGCTCCTGCCTCGTCGCCATCGTGCAGCCTCCTCCCGGTAGGCCAGCCACCAGGAGCGGTGGCTGGCCCTGCACCTGCGAGGTGAGTCAGGCGTATCCGGCGAGTCGAGACGGTCAGCGAACAACAGTGTCGGTAGGTTGGCCATCAGGAACAACGGCTGCACCTGACGCTTGGACAATCCGGCCTACCAGCCCCACCCTCGGCGCGGTCGCGAAGACCAGGGAAGGTGTCGTTTAGGTGGGCGCAGACGTCTCATTCATGGGCATGCGTCCGCTCGCGTGCTGCATGGCACGGTACCGGCTCGGCGTGATCCCGACGCACTCGCCGAACGCCGCCGAGGCGCGGTTGCGCGAGCGCCACCCGACCCGCCGGCCGGCCTCGGCGATCGTCAGATCGGTCTCCCGCAACAGGCGGGCGCCATCTCCTCGACCCGCAGCATCGTCAGATACGTCAACGGCGTCTTCCCATAGGCATCCACGAACACCCACGAGAGCTGCGTGTGGTCCGCTTTCGCCTGCGAAACGAGTCGACCCCGAGCAGGGGAAACGGGGCTGGCTACTCGTTGTTGTCCGTCGGCTCGTATCCACGGAACTTTGCTGTCAGGTCCGCGGCCTCGCGCTGTTGTTCCAGGGTCATACCCTCGGGAGGGGGCTCGCGGAAGTAGATCTGCGGCGAGGCTTCGTCGTCGGTGCCAACGTCGGCATCCTTCTCGGTCGCACTCATAGTCTTTCCTTCGGCTGCTCGTCGGCTCTCCATACGACCCTATCGGCGATGCTCAGCGATGGCAGCTATCGGTCATGTTCACGCGGCCTCTTCAAGCGACCACACCCAGCCACCGTCGGGGCCGCCTAATCGTCGATCCGCGGGTCCACGGGACGATGCATCGTGCTGGTTCGCGCAAGAACGGGCTCGAACATCGCGTTCAGGCAACCAACGGGGTGGTGTCGTTCAGATGGGCACCTGAGTCTCATTTCATGAGCACAAGTCCACTCGTGTACTGCATGGTCCGGTACCGGCTCGGGGTGATCCCGACATACTCGCGGAACGCCGCCGAGGCGCGGTTGCGCGAGCGCCACCCGACCCGGCGCCCGGCCTCGGCGATCGCCAGATCGGTCTCCCGCAACAGGCGGGCCATCTCCTCGACCCGCAGCATCGTCAGATACGTCAACGGCGTCTTCCCATAGGCATCCACGAACACCCACGAGAGCTGCGTGTGGTCCGCTTTCGCCTGCGAAACGAGTCGACCCCGAGCAGGGGAAACGGGGCTGGCTACTCGTTGTTGTCCGTCGGCTCGTATCCACGGAACTTTGCTGTCAGGTCCGCGGCCTCGCGCTGTTGTTCCAGGGTCATACCCTCGGGAGGGGGCTCGCGGAAGTAGATCTGCGGCGAGGCTTCGTCGTCGGTGCCAACGTCGGCATCCTTCTCGGTCGCACTCATAGTCTTTCCTTCGGCTGCTCGTCGGCTCTCCATACGACCCTATCGGCGATGCTCAGCGATGGCAGCTATCGGTCATGTTCACGCGGCCTCTTCAAGCGACCACACCCAGCCACCGTCGGGGCCGCCTAATCGTCGATCCGCGGGTCCACGGGACGATGCATCGTGCTGGTTCGCGCAAGAACGGGCTCGAACATCGCGTTCAGGCAACCAACGGGGTGGTGTCGTTCAGATGGGCACCTGAGTCTCATTTCATGAGCACAAGTCCACTCGTGTACTGCATGGTCCGGTACCGGCTCGGGGTGATCCCGACATACTCGCGGAACGCCGCCGAGGCGCGGTTGCGCGAGCGCCACCCGACCCGGCGCCCGGCCTCGGCGATCGCCAGATCGGTCTCCCGCAACAGGCGGGCCATCTCCTCGACCCGCAGCATCGTCAGATACGTCAACGGCGTCTTCCCGTAGGCATCCACGAACACCCGCGAGAGCTGCTTCGTGGACAGATGCACCCTGCCCGCCAGCTCCGGCAAAACCCATGCCCGAGCGATGTCGCCGCGCAGGGCATCGCGAACCTGTCGCGCTTCCTCCCGTAGCGGCATGAACCGGCGGTCTCTCGGCAGGGTCGGCCTGGCTCGTGCCCGCTGGTGCGGCGAGGTCCGGTGCGGTGAGATGCGGATGAACGGGGCGACCTGGTCGATGACCGCGTGCCACAACGCCTGCATCCGATGAAACCGCGCACGGCAGAGGCCATCGACGCTGAGGGCGACCATCTCATCCAGCCACGGCATCAACATGCCCGCCCGGTCCTCCCCGAGCCGAAGAACCTGGGCGGGCTCGGTATAGATCGTGTCCGCGAAGCCCTGGGCGTCCAACCGGTCGTAGAGCACGTCGGCGTACTGCCAGAACAACTGGTCGAGCAGAAAGTCGGTGTCGGCGTAGATCACGGTGAACGTGATGTGCCCCTCCGGCTCCGACCCGCACAACACGTTCGCACCCAGCAGCACCACATCACCAGGCTTGACCGGCCGCTCACCGAACTCGCTGTACAAAATCGCCGATCCAGATCGGATCACGATGAGCTTCACGCAGTCATACGCCAACGGACCCACGGGGCGATGCATGGTCTGGGTGCGGGCCAACAGCACCTGATATTCAAGCGGAGGCAATCGCATTGGACTTCCAGAAAATGGGTGTGAGTCTTCGGTTATCCGAGACGTTCGATCTTCGCGATCAACTTCTTTCGCGCTCGGTGCAGCTTCCACCACGAGAAGGTGTGTTTCGCTGTCA
>JAKDNC010000417.1 GCA_030452025.1 Nocardioides sp.
GGCGATGACGGTGCAGCCGGAGAACGACGCCACGGTGGTCAGCTGCGGCGGCTCGCCACTGGCCTCGGCGAAGCTGATCCGTGACGTCGAGCCCCACGACGTCCCGCCCGTGCCAACCGAGGAGGCCCGAGCCGCGATGGCGTCATACCCGGGCCACACCTTCCACCCCTTCCCCACGTGCTATGTCTGTGGCACCGGCCGCGACGAGGGTGACGGGATGCGAATCTTCCCCGGTCGGGTCGGGGACGCCGAAGGGCGCCAACGCGTCGCGTCGGTCTGGACGCCCCACGAAAGCATGGCCGAGGACACTCACACCTACGTCGACGAGCACCGCCGCGCGTCGGTCGCCAACACGTGGGCCGCCCTGGACTGCATCGGCGGCTGGGCAGGCGACATGGCGGAGCGACTGATGGTGCTCGGCCGGATGGTCACGGCCGTCGACACGTTGCCCGTGATCGGCGAGGAGCACGTGCTGGTCGGGGCCAAGAAGGGCGCAGAGGGCCGGAAGACCTTCACCGCCTCGACGCTCTACGACAACGACGGCCGGGTGGTGGCCCGCGCCGAACACGTCTGGATCGCCATCGACCCGGAGACCTTCGGCCGATGAGCCCCGGGGCGGCTGACCGGGCGTGGTGGCGCGACGCCGTCTTCTACCAAGTCTACGTCCGCAGCTTCGCCGACAGCGACGGCGACGGCGTGGGTGACATCCCGGGCATCACCTCCCGCCTCCCCCACCTCACCTCGCTGGGCGTGGACGCCCTCTGGCTCACGCCGTTCTACACGTCGCCGCAGCACGACCACGGCTATGACGTGGCCAACTACCGCGACGTCGACCCCCGGTTCGGGACTCTGGCCGATGTTGACGATCTGCTGGTGAAGGCACACGACCTGGGCATCCGCGTCATCGTCGATCTGGTCCCCAACCACACCTCGGACGAGCACGAGTGGTTCCGTAGCGCACTGGCCGCTGGACCCGGGAGCCCGGAGCGGGACCGCTACGTCTTCCGGGACTCGCCGGACCTCCCCAACAACTGGCACTCCGTCTTCGGTGGCCCCGCATGGGAGCAGGTCGAGGACGGCCAGTGGTACCTCCACCTCTTCGACCGCACCCAGCCCGACCTCAACTGGCGCAACCCAGAGATCCCGGCGATGTTCGAGGACGTCCTCCGATTCTGGCTCGACCGCGGGGTCGACGGTTTCCGCGTGGACGTGGCGCACGGGCTCGTCAAGGAAGAGGGCCTGCCCGACCAGCGCTTCACCGAGGACGAGGAGACCCGGGTCGCCACCTCCTTCATCGACCCGGGGCCGATGGACCATGAGCCGATGTGGGACCAGCCCGAGGTCCACGACATCTATCGCTCATGGCACAACGTCCTCGCGTCCTACCGCGGCGACAGGATGGCGGTCGCCGAGGCCTGGACGAACGACGCCGAGTCGCTGGCGCGCTACGTCCGTCCCGACGAGATGCAGCAGGCGTTCAACTTCCACTGGCTCACCGCGCCGTGGTCAGCGGCCGCCTTCACCAAGGTGATCACCGAGTCGTTTGCGGCCGTCCGGCCGGTGGGGGCCTCGCCCACCTGGGTGCTCGGCAACCACGACGTGGTCCGTCCCGCCACCAGGTACGGCGGCGGCCAAGTGGGGCTGGCTCGGGCCAGGGCCGCGACGATGGCGATGCTCGCGCTGCCCGGATCCTGCTACATCTACCAGGGCGAGGAGCTCGGTCTCGAAGAGGTCGACGTCGCCCGTGAGCACTGGCAGGACCCCCGTGCACTCCGCACCGGCGAGCCCGGACGTGACGGTTGTCGGGTGCCGCTGCCGTGGTCGGGCGACCGGGCGCCGTACGGGTTCGGGCCGAGCACCGGGCAGCCGTGGATCCCGCAGCCCGACGACTGGGCCGACCTGAGCGTGGCGGCCCAGGAGGCTGACGCGGGTTCGACACTGATGTTCTACCGCGAACTCCTCCGGGTGCGACGCACCTTCGCCACCACGGCCGGTGACGACGTGGAGCTCCTCGACCTCGGCACCGAAGCTTTCGGGGACGACGTGCTGGCGTTCCGTCGCGGTGAGCTCACAGTGATGGTCAACTGCGGCAACAAGGCGGTCGTCCTGCCCGATGCGGCCGAGGTCCTGGCGAGCAGCGTGCACGTCGTCGACGAGTTGCCGCCGGACGCTGCAGTGTGGCTGCGTTAAATCCCTTGTGGTCGCCTCCGGTGCGTCGTACCTTGGCAGGACACGTGAAAGGAGGTGGTCCAGCAGATGTATTCGCATAGGACTCGTGAGGTGGCTGCCCGCTAGCAGCTCCGCTGTCGACAGATTCCCTGTGCAGTGTTTGCAGCAGCAGCGAATCCACGGCAGTCACCCGACCCGCAGGCGCTCCGGACATCAGTCCGCCGGAGATGGTTGAATCCCAACCACGCTTGCGGGTCGTCCCTATTTTCCCGCCAATCGCCCGCCGACTCGGCACCTCAGACGGCCGGCGCGGCGAACTGCGAGCGGTACAGCGCCGCATACGCGCCGTCAGCCTCCAGCAGCTCGTGGTGATCGCCCTGTTCCACGATCGCGCCGTCCTCCATCACCAGGATCAGATCCGCGTCGCGGATGGTTGAGAGCCGGTGCGCGATCACGAACGACGTCCGGTCGCTGCGTAGCGCGGTCATGGCCTGCTGGAGCAGCAGTTCGGTGCGGGTGTCGACCGAGCTGGTCGCCTCGTCGAGGATCAACAGCGCCGGATTGGAGACGAACGCCCTGGCGATCGTGATCAGCTGGCGCTCGCCGGCGCTGACGTTGGATCCATCTTCGTCGATCACGGTGTCATAGCCCTCCGGCAGAGAGTGCACGAACCGGTCCACGAACGTCGCCCTGGCCGCCTCCATGATCTCGCCCTCGGTGGCGTCCGGCCGCCCGTAGGCGATGTTCTCCCGGATCGTTCCCTCGAAGAGCCAGGCGTCCTGGAGCACCATCCCGATCTGACTGCGCAGCGCCGACCGCGGCATCTCGGAGATGTCGACGCCGTCAAGAGTGATCCGTCCTCCCTGCAGCTCGTAGAAGCGCATCACCAGGTTGACCAGCGTGGTCTTGCCAGCACCGGTGGGCCCCACGATGGCGACCGTCTGACCCGAGCGGGCGACCAGCGAGAGGTCCTCGATCAGCGGAGTCTCCGGATCGTAGGCGAAGGAGACTCCCTCGAAGACGACCTCACCGTGACGCGCCTCCCGAGCGGCTGGGGACGCCGTACCGTCAGGGCGCTGCTGGTCGGCGTCGAGGAGCTCGAAGACCCGCTCGGCCGAGGCGACGCCGGATTGGAGCAGGTTCATCATCGACGCGACCGCGGTCAGTGGCTGGGTGAACTGGCGGGTGTACTGGATGAATGCCTGCACCTCACCGAGGCTGAGCGATCCGTTGGCGACGCGGAGGCCACCCACCACCGCGATCACCACGTAGTTCAGGTTCCCGATGAACATCATCAGCGGCATGATCAGTCCGCTCATGAACTGCGCCTTGAACGACGCCTCGTAGAGCTCATCGTTCTCCTCGGCGAAGACCCGCTCAGCCTCCTCCTGGCGCCCGAAGACCTTGACCAAGGCATGCCCGGAGAACGTCTCCTCGATGTGGCTGTTGAGCTTGCCCGTACGACGCCACTGGGTGACGAACTGGCTCTGCGAACGCTTCATGACCTGGCGGGCGACGATCATCGAGAGCGGCACCGAGATCAACGCGATCAGCGCCAGCATCGGGGAGATCCAGAACATCATCGAGATCACCGCGACCACCGTCAGCAACG
>JAKDNC010000418.1 GCA_030452025.1 Nocardioides sp.
CTTCAAGCACCTGCGCCAGAAGGGCTTCTCCGAGGAGGAGCTGGTCACCGCTGGACTGGTCGGCAAGGGCCGCGGCCACTATGACCGCTTCCGTGGCCGCCTGATGTGGCCGATCCGTGACGCCTCCGGGGACACGATCGGATTCGGCGCCCGGCGGATCTTCGACGACGACCGGATCGAGGCGAAATACCTCAATACCCCGGAGTCGCCGATCTACAAGAAGTCGCAGGTGCTCTACGGCATCGACCTGGCCCGTCGGGAGGTCGCCCGCAGCTCCCAGGCCGTCGTGGTCGAGGGCTACACCGACGTCATGGCAGCCCATCTCGCCGGAGTCGGCACGGCCGTGGCCACGTGCGGTACGGCGTTCGGTGACGACCACGCGCGCGTCCTGCGTCGCTTTCTCCACGACCACGAGGAATTCCGTGGCGAGGTCATCTTCACCTTCGACGGCGACTCCGCCGGCCAGAAGGCGGCCCTGCGTGCCTTCGGCGGCGACCAGAACTTCGTCTCGCAGACCTACGTCGCGATCGAGCCCGATGGCCTCGACCCGTGCGACCTGCGGATCCAGAAGGGGGACGCCGCGGTGCGCGAGCTGGTCGCCCGGCGGGTGCCGCTCTATCGCTTCGTGCTCGACAATGTGATCTCCCGCTACGACCTGGACCGTGCCGATGCCCGCATCGACGCAATGCGTGAGGCCGCGCGCCTGGTCACCTCCGTGCGGGACAAGTCCAAGGTCGATGCCTTCGCCCGCGAGATCGCCTCGACCATCGGGGTGGACGTCGACGAAACCCGCTCGGAGGTACGCCGGGCCGCGGCGCGCGGGAACCGTCCCGACCCCCGGCAGTCGGGGCGTCGTGCCGAGCGCCCTGCCCAAGGCGCTGGCCAGACCGAGGCCCCGGCCGTGCCCACCGGACCTCCGCTGCCCAACCTGCGTGACCCCCGCTTCCACACCGAGCGGGAGACGCTCAAGCTGGTCATCGCCCACCCCGGCGTCGTCGGCCGGTCTGCCAAGGACTTGGGGCCCGAGGACTTCACCCATCCGACCTACGCTGCGGTCTGGCAGACGATCGCGAAGGCCGGTGGCCCCGAGGCGGCGACTGAAGGCTGGGTCGCGCGGCTGCGCGACCACAATGACGACCCGGCGGTGATCTCCACGCTGAGCGCGTTGAGTGTCGAGCCGTTGCTCACCACCAAGGAACCTGACCTCGCCTACGTGCACGCGCACGTTTATCGCCTCATGGAGCTCACCACCCTGCGCCGGATCGCAGACCTGAAGAGCAAGCTCCAGCGCACCAACCCGGTGGACCAGGCAGGCGATTACAACAGGATGTTCGGCGAGCTGGTGGCCCTCGAACAGCATCGCCGCAAGATGCGCGAGATGGCGATGGGCGGATGAGGTCACTTCGCAGCCTGCTGCCCACCGCCGTGCGCGACCTGCCGGTCGGGCCGGGGGAGCGGATTCTCGCGGGTGCGGTCACCGAGGACGGGACCGCAGCGGCCGGGACGCGTGACGCCCTCTACGTCGGGGAGACCCGTATCCCCTGGGAGAGCGTCGAGAGCGCCGACTGGGACGCGGACTCGACGACCCTGTCCGTGGCGGAGGTCGGCAGCTGGGGCGCTGTGCGCCCGGTCCACGCCCTCGTCCTGCCCGACCCTGGCAGACTCCTCGAGCTCGTCCGCGAGCGGGTGACCGCCAGCGTCGTGCTCCAGCGACACGTGCCGGTCCGCGGCAGGCACGGGGTGATGGTGATCGCCCGGCGCGCGCCGCGTGGCGACCAGCCGCTGCGCTGGGTCTACGAGTTCGAGGAGGGCATCGACCCCGAGGATCCGGAGGTACGCCGCCTCGCGGAAGCGGCCCTGCGGCAGGCCCAGGACGAAGTGGGCCTCGAACGCGAGGGCTGATTTCGCGTCGTCGACGGCTCCTTGCTATCCTTTCGGCGCTGCCAAACGATCCCCTGTAGCTCAACTGGCAGAGCATTCGGCTGTTAACCGGAGGGTTGCTGGTTCGAGTCCAGCCGGGGGAGCAACAGAGCCCCGTCCCACCTGCAGAAACGGGTTGGGCGGGGTTCTTTCATGTGCCAACTTCTCACTTCCGGGTGTGTCCGGGCTGATCGGCGTCTAGAGTCCGTGCGGATGGGACCCCAAGGCTGCAGTGATCGACGACGGGGCCGTGTGCCGTGGCTGGCGGCCACCGTGCTGGCGTTGGTGCTGGCCAGTCTCGGCGCCTCGGCGTACGGCGCCTCCGACGCGCCGAGAGCGCGCGCGGCGTCGTACCCGGGCAAGGTCCCGCTCGGGGAGTACGCGGTGAAGGTGATGCCACCGCACCGACTGAATCCGACCAATCCGCTGGCCGGCCGCCCGATGGGCGTCTACCAGGGCGGCATGGACCAGGCCTGGCAGCCCTACGTGAGGGCGAAGGGGGCACGCAAGAAGCTGCTGGCCAGGATCGCGCTGCGCCCCAAGGCGAAGTGGTACGGCTCCTGGGTCGGCAACGGCGCGATCAAGAAGAAGGTGCGGGAGTATGTCGCCAACTCCCAGGACGGGAACCCGGAGGCGCTCGTCCAGCTCACCGTCTTCCGGATGGTTCCCTGGGAGCACGCCGCCTGCAAGCGGCTGCCGACCGTTGCGGAGAAGCGCAGCTACCGCGGATGGATCCGGCAGTTCGCCGCGGGTGTCGGCGACGCCCACGCCGCGATCATCCTCCAGCCGGACGGACCGTTCGCGCTTTGCGCACCGGGCGGATCGAGGGTTCCCTCGAACCTGATCAGGTACGCCGCACAGCGCTTCTCCACGCTCCCGAACGCCTCTGTCTACATCGACGCGGGAACCGCCGACTGGCCGAAGAACGATCCGGCCGCGTCCGCCCGGATCCTGCGGCGGGCCGGTGTGGAGCTCGTGCGTGGCTTCGCGTTGAACTCGACCCACTATGTGCCGGTCGGGTGGGACATCAACTTCGGGTCCCAGATCATCCGGGAGCTCGAGGCCGTGGGAATCCACGGCAAGCACCTGGTCATCAACACCTCCTCCAACGGCCGGGGCTTCGAGTTCGGCAAGGCGCGGGGGAGGCACCCCGACAACGCGAAGGTGTGTGCGACGAAGACCGAGCGGAGGTGCGTCACGCTCGGCATCCCGCCGACCACGGCCGTGGCTGCCAGGTCGTGGGGGCTCAACGGTCCGAATCGGGGCAGGGCCGCACGCAACGTCGACGGCTACCTGTGGTTCGGACGGCCGTGGCTCTACATGCAGAACGACCCGTTCAGCATGCGCAGGGCACTCGCCGTCGCGCGCACCACGCCGTACTGAGGTTCGCCGGCAGCTGTCAGGTCGGCGAGCGCGGCGAAAACCACTCTCCAAATTGGGCAGACAAAATGCCTCCCAAGGTCTACGGTCTGGGAAAGACGGCCACTGAGGGATTGGGGAGGTCGGGGGTTGGCAGGAGCGACGCTGCAACACTGGCACGAGGTCATCGCCTCTGCGACCGCGCTGCGTCACGACCTGCACCAAGCACCCGAGCTTGCCTGGGCCGAACACGGCACGGCCCGGCGGATCCGGTCGGAGCTCGACGCCCTCGGGGTCAGTTGGCGTGAGTGCGCCGGCACCGGCACCGTCGCCTGCGTCGCATCCTCCGCGGCGGGGCGCCACGTCGCGCTGCGCGGTGACCTCGATGCGATGCCGATCGCCGAGGAGAGCGGAGTCCCTTGGACCTCGGAGAGCCAGGGCGCCATGCACGCCTGCGGCCACGACGGACACACCGCCACCCTCATCG
>JAKDNC010000419.1 GCA_030452025.1 Nocardioides sp.
CTTGGCGACCTCGGCGAGCTCGTCGGAGACGACCTTTCGCAGCAGCTTGTCGTCGGCCAGGATCGCGTCGAGCTCCTCGATGGTGCGACGCAGCTCCTCCTGCTCCTTCTCCAGCTCCAGCTTGCTGAATTTGGTCAACCGGCGCAGCGGCATGTCGAGGATGTAGTCGGCCTGGATCTCGGTGAGGTCGAAGACCGAGATCAGTCGTTCCTTGGCGGCGGCCGCGTTGTCGGAGGAACGGATCACCTGGATGACCTCGTCGATGTCGAGGATCGCGATCAGCAGCCCGTCGACCAGGTGCAGTCGGTCGGCCGCCTTTCCTCGGCGGAAGACGGTGCGACGCCGCACGACGTCGAAGCGGTGCTGGAGGAAGACCTCGAGGAGCTCCTTGAGGCCCATCGTGCGCGGCTGCCCCTCGACCAGGGCGACGTTGTTGATCCCGAAGGAGTCCTCGAGCGGCGTCAGTCGGTAGAGCTGCTCGAGGAGCGCGTCGGGGTTGATCCCGTTCTTGACCTCGATGACCAGGCGCAGCCCCTTCTCGCGGTCGGTGAGGTCCTTGACGTCAGAAATTCCCTGGATCTTCTTGTTCTGCACGAGCGTCTTGATGCGCTCGATGATCCGCTCCGTGCCGACGCCGTAGGGGAGCTCGGTGACAACGATCCCCTTCTTGCGCGCGGTGACGTTCTCGACCCGCGCACTGGCGCGCATCTTGAACGACCCCCGCCCGGTCTCATAGGCGTCCCGGATGCCGTCGAGGCCGACGATCTTGCCGCCGGTGGGCAGGTCCGGGCCGGGGATGAACTTCATCAGGTCGTCGATCGTGGCCCGGGGGCTCTTGATCAGGTGCCGCAGCGCCTGGACGACCTCGATCAGGTTGTGCGGCGCGATGTTGGTCGCCATGCCGACTGCGATGCCCGTGGCGCCATTGACGATCAGGCTGGGGAAGGCTGCCGGCAGGACTGACGGCTCGAGCTCGCGACCGTCGTAGTTGGCCTTGAAGTCAACGGTTTCCTCGTCGATGGAGGCCGTCATCGCCGTGGCCGGGGGCGCCATGCGGCACTCCGTGTAACGCATCGCGGCGGGGGAGTCGTCGGGCGAGCCGAAGTTGCCGTGACCGTCGACGAACGGCACGCGCATCGACCAAGACTGGGCCATCCGGACGAGGGCGTCGTAGATCGCGCTGTCTCCGTGGGGGTGGAGGCGACCCATCACCTCGCCGACCACTCGGGCGCTCTTCACATGGCCGCGGTCAGGGCGCAACCCCATCTCGTTCATCGTGTAGAGGATTCGCCGCTGCACCGGTTTGAGTCCGTCGCGTGCGTCGGGCAGGGCCCGGGAGTAGATCACCGAGTAGGCGTATTCGAGGTACGACGAGCGCATCTCGTCGCCCACGTCGATGTCGAGGATGTGCTCCTCGAAGTCTTCGGGCAGGGGTGGTTGCGTCGTACGTCGAGCCATGGGGGCATTCTCGCCGGTCAGGGGCCCGGTTCGGGCGGTGGCTCGCCGCCTGTGGTCACAATGGATTGCGTGACCGGCTAGATTTCACCCCGTGACCACTGCTGGAGACACCACGCCTGCGCCGCCCAGGCACTGGGCAGCCGATGTTCTGCTGCTCGACGGAAGCACGGCGCACATTCGTCCGATCCGCCCCGCCGATGCAGAGCTCCTCGTCGAGTTCTATGCCCTGGTCTCGGACACCTCGAAGTACTACCGGTTCTTCTCGCCGATGCCGAGCCTCTCCGATCGCGACGTCGCGCGGTTCACCCAGGTCGACCACAAGAGCAGGGTCGCCTTCGTCGTCATGCTCGCCGACAAGATGATCGCGGTCGGCCGCTTCGACGTGATCAAGGACGGCGAGGCCGAGGTTGCCTTCCTCGTCCAGGACCACCACCACGGTCGTGGAATCGCCCAGATCCTCCTCGAGCACCTCACCCAGGCCGGGCGTGAAGTCGGTGTCGAGCGCTTCGTCGCCGAGGTGCTGCCCGACAACCGCCGGATGATGACCACGTTCCGGGACGCCGGCTACCACGTCGCCGGGACCTTTGACGACGGTGTGATGAGCCTCGAATTCTCGATCGACCCCACCGAGACCGCCCTCGGCGTCATGGAGCATCGCGAACACCGCGCTGAGTCCGCCTCGATCGCCCGGTTCCTGACCGCCAAGTCCGTTGCGGTGATCGGCGCCAGTCGCCGTCAGGACACCATCGGGCAGGCACTGGTCCGCAACCTGATCACCGGTGACTATGCCGGAGTCGTCTATGCGGTGAACACGACCGCCGAAGCGGTCTCCGGACTGCCGGCCTACAAGTCGGTCATCGACATCCCGGGCGAGGTGGACGTCGCGATCGTCGCCGTGCCCGCCAGCGCCGTCCAGGACGTCGTGCTCGAATGTGCCGCGAAGGGAGTCCACGGGCTCGTCGTGATTTCGTCGGGCTTCGCCGAGACCGGCGACGAGGGCCGACGTCGCCAGAGGCGCCTCGTCGGGCTGGCTCGTTCCTACGGCCTGCGCCTGATCGGCCCCAACTGCCTCGGCGTGATCAACACCGATCCGGAGATCTCGCTCAACGCCTCGCTCTCCGGGGTGATGCCGGCTCGCGGGCGCGCTGGCTTCTTCTGCCAGTCCGGTGCCCTCGGGTCGGCGATCCTGGAGAAGGTCAACAACCGTGGACTCGGCCTGTCCACCTTCGTGAGCGCAGGAAACCGCGCCGACGTCTCGGGCAACGACCTCCTGCAGTACTGGGAGGAGGACGACGTCACCGAGGTCGTGCTGCTCTACCTCGAGTCGATCGGCAACCCGCGAAAGTTCTCCCGGATCGCCCGCCGCGTCTCCCGCCGCAAGCCGATCGTCGCGGTCCGCTCCGGGCGCACCACGCAGGGCGTCCCCATGGGTCACGCCGTGCGCAGCATCTCCGCGCCGCAGCTCGCCGTCGATGCGATGTTCCGCCAGGCCGGGATCATCCAGGTCGACACCCTGGAGGAGATGTTCGACGTCGCGCAGCTGCTCGCCCACCAACCGCTGCCCACGGGCCGCCGGGTTGCCGTCGTCGGCAACTCCGACGCCCTGGGGCTGCTTGCGGCCGACGCGGCAGCCGCCGTGGGCCTGGTGGTCAGCAAGTCGGTGGCCCTTGGTGCCGAAGCGACCGCTGAGGACTTCGAGGACGCCCTCGACCAGGCCATCGACGACCCCGACGTCGACTCCGTCGTGGCTGTCTACATCCCACCGCTCAACGTCAGTGGCGATGAGGTCGCCAACGTGCTGGCCACGGTGGGAGAGCAGTCCGACAAGCCATTGGTCTCCACCTTCCTCGGGGCCGAGGGTGTGCCCGAGCTGCTCCGGGTCCCCGACGTCGCCGGTTCCACCGCCGGTCGCGGCTCGGTCCCGTCGTACCCCGCCGTCGAAGCGGCCGTGCGGGCGCTGGCACGCGTCGTGGAGTACGGCGTGTGGTTGCGCTCTCCCCAGGGCGAGCCCGAGGAGATCTTCGAGGTCGACACGGTGGCCGCCAAGACGCTGATCAACACGGTCCTCATGGAGCACCCCGAGGGGCGCACCCTGGACTTCGAGGAGCTCCACGCGCTGCTGACCTCCTACGGCATCGATCTGTGGAAACCGTTCCCCGTCGAGACCCTCGACGAGGCGCTGGCAGCGGGGGAGACGCTTGGGTGGGAGGTCATCCTGAAGGCAACCGCCGAACACCTGCGGCACCGCCCGGATCTTGCCCACGTCTACCGCTCGATCGGCGATGAGGAGGACCTGCGCGAGG
>JAKDNC010000016.1 GCA_030452025.1 Nocardioides sp.
TGCACATGGAGTTGCATTTCATGAGTGACCAGACCGCCCCCTCTGTCTTCGAGACGCTGGAGTCGGACGTCCGCAGCTACTCGCGCGGATGGCCGACAACATTCACGCGCTCGCACGGACCCTTCATCGAGAACGAGGAGGGTCGCGAGTACCTCGACTTCTTCTCCGGTGCCGGCGCACTCAACTACGGGCACAACCACCCGGCCCTGCTCGAGCCGCTCTTGGACTACCTCCGCGACGGCGGGATCTTGCACTCGCTCGACATGCAGACCACCGCGAAGCGCGACTTCCTCGAGACCTTCCGCGACAAGATCCTCGCGCCGCGCAACCTCGACTACAAGGTCATGTTCCCCGGCCCGACCGGCACCAACGCCGTTGAGGCCGCGCTGAAGCTGGCCCGCAAGGTCAGCGGTCGCCAGCACATCCTGTCCTTCACCAACGCGTTCCACGGGATGACGCTCGGCTCGCTGTCGGTGACCGGCAACTCGATGAAGCGCCAGGGCGCGGGAATCCCGCTGACCAACAGCTCCAAGATCCCCTACGACGACTACTTCTCCGGCGCGACGGAGGACTTCCTCTGGCTCGAACGCGTCCTCGAGGACAGCGGCTCCGGCGTCGACAAGCCGGCCGCGATCATCGTCGAGACGGTCCAGGGCGAGGGTGGCCTGAACTCCGCCCGCGCCGAGTGGCTGCGCGCACTCAGCGACGTGTGCAAGACCCACGACATCATCCTGATCGTCGATGACGTCCAGGCCGGGTGTGGCCGTACAGGCACCTTCTTCAGCTTCGAGGAAGCCGGCATCGTCCCCGACATCGTGACCCTGTCGAAGTCGATCTCCGGATACGGCCTGCCGATGGCACTGACCTTGATGCGTCCCGAGCTCGACCAGTTCGAGCCCGGCGAGCACAACGGCACCTTCCGCGGCCACAACCCCGCGTTCGTGACTGCCAAGGCTGCGCTCGATCTCTTCTGGTCCGACGACGTCTTCACCAAGGAGCTCGCCGAGCGGATCGAGCAGCTCCACACGGGCCTGGGCCGGGTCGCAGCCGCACACGGCGGCGACGTGCGCGGCCGCGGCATGCTGGCCGGCGTACGTTTCCCCGACCCGGACAGCGCAGGAAAGGTCGCGGCGGCCGCCTTCGAGCGCGGACTGCTCGTGGAGACCTCCGGTCCCCGCAGCGAGGTGCTCAAGACGATGCCGGCGCTGACCATCACCGAGGAGCAGCTCGGCCGTGGGATCGACATCATCGCCGAGTCCGCGGACGCCGTGCTCGACGCACCGGCCGCCGCCGGCCAGCCCGCCTGAGCGACACCGGCGCCGTCCCCTGAACGACATCCCTGAACCTTGCAGATCGGAGCACATCCATGATCGTCACCCACCTGTCCGACCTCAACGACACCGAACGCGACATCAAGTCCGAGACGTGGCGCAGCCGTCGGTTCGTCCTCGCGCGTGAGGGCGTCGGCTTCTCCTTCCACGACACCGTGCTCTACGCCGGGACCGAGAGCGCCTTCTGGTACGCCAACCACATCGAGGCTGTCTACTGCGTCGGCGGCGAGGGCGAGCTGGTCAACGACGACACCGGCGAGAAGCACGAGCTTCGCGACGGCACGATGTACCTCCTCAACGGTCACGAGCACCACCGCGTCATCGCGAAGACCGACCTGCGCATGGCCTGCGTCTTCAACCCGCCGGTCACCGGTGGCGAGGTGCACGACGAGAACGGCGTCTACCCGCTGCTCACCGACGACTCCGCGTCACAGTAGTTGTCTCCTTCACCGGCCACCCGGTGAACATGGAACTGCCCGGTTGATCCTTCAGCCGGGCAGTTCCCGTTTCACCGGGTGAGCAGGTCGCGGAACTTGGTGTTCATCTCGGTCACCGCGGACGCCGCGACCTCGGAGAAGAGGCCCATGTCCACGAACCCGTGGATCAGGCCGTCGCACTCCACCCGCTCGACCTGCACGCCCCTCGCCTCGAGGGCGTCGGCGTAGGCACGGCCCTCGTCGCGGAGCGGGTCGAACTCGGCAGTCACCACCACCGCGGGCGGGACCGGTAGCGAGGCGCTGGCCAGCCCCAGCAACGGCGAGAGTCGTACGTCGTCCTGGGCCACCTCGTCGGCGAGGTACTGGTGGGTGAACCAGACCATCGTGGGCCAGTCGAGGAAGTAGCCCTCGGCGTTGGCCTCGCGGGAGGCGTAGTCACCGAACACGTCGACGGCGGGATAGATCAGCAGCTGCGCAGTGATGCCCGGCACGTGCTGTGCCACGACAGCCGAGAAGTTCCCGCCGGCACTGTCACCGGCCACGCCGAGGATCGGCGTACCCCCGAACTCGTCGAGGTTGCTGGCCACGTGCGCGGCGGCAGCGAGTGCGTCCTCGACGCCGGCCGGGAACGGATGCTCCGGCGCCAATCGGTAGTCGATGGAGACCACGACTGCGCCGGTGTCGCGGCAGAGCCGACGGCAGACGTTGTCGTGGGTCTCGATGTCACCGACGACATACCCACCGCCGTGGAAGAACAGGATCGTCGGCGCCGGCCCTGACGCCTCCGGGCGGTAGACCCGGGCGGGGGTCTCCTCGATGGTGCGGTGCTTGACCGATCCCACCGGCACCGGCCCGTCGGGGCCGACCGAGGCTGCAGCCAGGGCGGCGAACCCCTTGCGGGCCTCGGCAGGCGTGCCCTTGTGCATCGGCGGGTGACCCGCCTGCTCGATGAAGGCCAGGACGTTTTCGACACCGGGATCCAGAGGCATGCCGCGAGCGTAGACGATGCCCCGACGGACAGGCAGCCATGGCCACCCGATCGTCGGGGCATCGTGCGCGGTTCCGATCAGTGCGAGATCAGGAAGCGATCACTTGCCGATCCTCAGGTCGGAGTCCATGAAGGTCTTCTCCTCCAGACGCGAGCCACCCCTGGGCAGGCACCCGCGCTTTGCCCCCATCGCGCGCAGGCCCCGCAGGTCACCCCTGCCGTAGCGGGAAGGACCGGCGCGCAGGATGGCGGGGTACATCAGATTCTTGCGGTTGTTCACGTGGGCCAGTCCGACTGAGTGGGCGAGCTCGTGCAGGATGACCTTTCCCCAGGTGGCGCGGCCACCGGCATAGCCCGGCCTGAGCCGCGCCTTGGCGTCGAAGACGACGAAGCCCGAGGTGATGCCGAACCCGGCGCCGGTGTTGCCGCGGGTGAAGCCGCCGATGCCGATGACACCGCCGCGGAGTTGGGGAACGAGCCTGGCGTTGCCGTAGCCGAGGACCATGTCGGAGCGGAAGTGCACCTTGTTCTTGTGCACCGGAAGCTCCTTGGTCCTGCCGAGGTAGCGGAAACGCAGACCGGTCGCGTTGGACAGCTTCCGGATGCCCCTGTGGATGTCTTTGATCCCGTGGCGCGGCGCGCGGCGCGGGTTGATCCGGTAGGTGATGATCCGGCACGGGTTCCAGCGCGTGGCACGGGTGTCGAGGTAGCCGAATGCCTTGTTGCCGCGGGGCCGGTAGCCGATCGGGACGTTCATCACGCGCACTCTGCTGACCTGCGGGGCGAATCTCCCGTGCCGGGGCACGAACACCCGCAACTTCTGGGTGGCGGCCCACCAGGTGGGGGCGTTGATGCGGAACTTGTGCCTCTTGTTCGTCCTCGTCTTCCCGAGCACGATGAACCCGCGCTGGGTCCGGACCTGGATCTTCACGATCCGACGGGGGCCCGAGACGTGGCCGGTGATCGGCGCGCGTGAGCCGAGACGGTGCCTCCCGCGCGGAATGTGGGCCCTGATCCTGGTCTTCGCGGCGGCGCTCACAGCGTCATCCGACTTGTCCTTGGCTGATGCATCCTTCTCGGGGGCCGCCGACGCCGTCACCGTCGTGAGCGGGGCGAGCAGGAGCCCGAGAGTGGTGAGCACGACGAGAAGCAGGCGCCGCATGTGTCCTCCATGGCTTGGTGGGTGTGTGGGTCGACTCTGCACTATGCCGCCGACAAACCGGAATCCCGTGTCACCCCAGGAGGCGAACGCCGCCGGTCGAACCGGCGATTCAGCCGCCTCAGCGCTTCAGGAAGCGACGCGCCCCCGCGACCAGCGCCCGTGCGTACGTCGTACGCCCGCCGGCTGTGGTCATCCGGCGTGCGTCCGCCGGCGAGCGCATGTTGCCGAGCTCGACCAGGATCGTGGGGATGTTGGAGAGGTTGAGCGTTCCGAGATCGCCACGGAAGTCCAGTCCGTCTCCGCCGGCGATGTAGTCGGCCACCGGCACACCGTGCCTACGCAGCGCTGTCCGGGTCGAGAGAGCGAGCCGACGCGAGGAGCGGTGGATGTCGTGGGTCCACGGCCTGGTGTCGGTCGGCGCGATGACGTGGAATCCGTGGCCCCCGGAGAGGGACCCGTCAGCGTGGATGCTGATCTTGAGGTCGGCTCTTTTGTACCGGGTCCTCTTGCCGTTCCCTGCCCGTCCGCGGACGTCCACGCAAGGACCCCAGCGGTCCTCGCGGTTGGTCGTGCGGGTCAGGTTCACCTTCGCGCCGCGACGGGTCAGTCGCGCCGCCACGACCCGCGCGACGCGGAAGTTGAGGGTCGCTTCGGCGAGGCCGGCGTCCGTCGCGGTCCCGGTCGTGTTGCATGCCTTCTTCGCCGGCCTGGACGGCACCAGCCGGTTGATCCGGCTCGGGAAGTTGTGGTTGCCGAGCTGGTGTCCGGGGTCGATGACGATCCTCACACCGGCCAGCGGCTCCGCTCGCGCCACACCACGCAACCCTGCGCTCATCTCGGCACTCGCGCTGCCCCTGGGCTCGGGCGCGGGGGCCTCGGCCGGCGGCACAGGCAGCAGAGCCGCGCCCACCGCGACGGTGGCGACAGCTGCTCCTGCAAGGACCGACCGGATCATGGCGTCCAGTCTAGGATGACCCGCCGACGGCGCCGGCGCCACTGAGCACCCAGCCCCCACCCGTAGTCTGGGCAGCCGCAACCGTTGATCGACCCGAGGAGATGCAGATGAGCTGGCTCGTGACGGGCGGTGCGGGCTACATCGGCTCGCACGTTGTCCAGGCACTGAAGGACGCCGGCATCCCTCCGGTCGTCATCGACGACCTGTCGACCGGGGTCACCGACTTCGTGCCGGACGACGTACCCCTCGTCAATGCCTCGCTCCTCGACGCCGAGGCCGTCGCCGCCGCCCTGCGCGACCACGCCGTCGAGGGCGTCATCCATCTCGCCGGATTCAAGTACGCCGGGGTCTCGGTCGAGCGCCCGCTGCACACCTACGAGCAGAACGTCACCGGCATGCTCGTCCTGATGCGCGCGCTCAAGGACGCCGGCATCGACAGGTTCGTCTTCTCCTCCAGCGCGTCGACGTACGGCACCCCCGACGTCGACCAGGTCACCGAGGACACCGCGACCGGCCCGCAGTCGCCGTACGGCGAGACCAAGCTGATCGGCGAGTGGCTCCTGCGTGACGCGGAGACGTCGTACGGCCTCGCCCACACCTCGCTGCGTTACTTCAACGTGGTCGGCTCGGGCACCGAGGACCTCTACGACGTCAGCCCGCACAATCTCTTTCCGCTGGTCTTCGACATGCTCTACCGCGGCGCCACCCCACGGATCAACGGCACCGACTATCCGACCCCGGACGGCACGTGCGTTCGTGACTACGTCCACGTCAGCGACCTTGCGGCAGCGCACGTGGCCGCGGCGCAGCGGATGATCAACGGTGGGGACCTCGAGCCCGTCTACAACCTCGGCAGCGGCGAGGGCAGCTCGGTCCGCGAGATCATGGACGCGATCCGCAAGGTCACCGGCATCGACTTCGAACCCACCCTGGCCGACCGCCGTCCCGGTGACCCGGCCCGGATCGTCGCCAACGGCGAGCTCGCCGCTCGCGACCTGGACTGGAAGATGCGGCACACCCTCGAGGAGATGGTTGCCAGCGCCTGGGCCGCGCGGCAGAAAGCTGGCGACAGCTACCCCTCCTGAGGAGGACTCGCCGTCAGGCGCCCTTGCCCAGACTCAGCACGTGCTTGCCGCGGGCGTGTCGGGTCTGCACCTTGGCCAGCGCGTCGAGCGCGTCGTCGAACCTGTGCGTCCGTTCGATCTCCACGTGGACCTCACCACCATCGACCTGCTGCATCAACCGGACGAGGTCGTCCCGGACGTCCACGTCGTAGGGGACTCCTCGTGCGTGCACACCACGCTCCGATGCCACCTGGTCCCCGGAGATGCTGACCAGCTCTCCACCGTCGCGGACCACGGCAAGGCTTCCGGCGGAGGTGTCGGGCTGCACCGCGATCGCGGCATCGACCCCTCCGGGCATCCACGCACGGACCTGCGCGGGCCAGTCCGGGTCGTGGTAGTCAACGGCCAGCTCGGCTCCGAGCGACCGCAGGTAGTCGTGGTTTCCAGGCGATGCCGAACCGCTGACCCGCCATCCCCTGGCGCGGGCCAGCTGGATGCCAAGCGTGCCGATCGCCCCCGATGCGCCCGCGATGAAGACCGATGCGCCCGACGGGACCTCGCCCAACGCACTCAGCGCCCGCAGGATGGTGTTGCCTGCGACCGGCAGCGCCGCCGCGACGGTGAAGCTCAGGCCGTCCGGAATCGGCACGATCAGCGCAGACGCCTTGACCACGGCGTACTCCGCCCAGGTGCCGCCCTTGGGCTGCATGGAGCTGACGAAGGCGATGCGATCGCCGGTCCGGTGGGGCGAGACGTCGATGCCGACCTCCTCGACGACGCCCGCGCCCTCGATCCCGATCGGATAGGGGTAGGAGGCATCCCCGGGCAGGAAGTAGGAGTCATGAATGCCGACCCCGACGGCGTACATCCTGACCAGGATCTCGTCCTCATCTATTGGTGGGACCGGGACGTCCGCGAGCTCGACGGTGTCGATACCCGCGGCTTGCTTCACGAAGGCGCGCATGCACTCGAAGGTAGCAGCGCGGCTGTGGCGCTGGCTGCGACTGCCCGTTTGCCTGACTGCCTGACTGCCTGACTGCCTGCACGAAGTCGTGCAATTGCGGCCGAATGACATGTGGAACGCGATTTCTCATGTCATTCGGCCGCAATTGCGCGAGAACGATCAGGGCACCAGCACCGAAGAGGCCCGCAGCTCCGCCTTCGCGATCCCGCGCAGGTGCACCTCGTCAGGACCGTCAAAGATCCGCATCGCCCGGTGCCAGCCATACATCGCAGCCAGGGGTACGTCGTCGCTCATCCCTGCGCCACCGTGCACCTGCATCGCGCGGTCGATCACCTTCAGGGCGATCCGCGGCACCGAGACCTTCGCCATCGAGACCAGCGTCGCGGCGGCCTTGTTGCCCTTGGCATCGATCACGGCCGATGCGTGCTGGCAGAGCAGCCGCGCCTGGTCGATCTCAAGACGGGACTCGGCAACCTCGCGCTGGATCATCCCCTGTTCCGCGAGCGGCTTGCCGAAGGCGACCCGTGTCTGCACCCGGTCGACCATCAGCTGCAGCGCACGCTCCGCGGCGCCCAACGCCCGCATGCAGTGGTGGATCCGGCCCGGACCAAGCCTGGCTTGGGCCAGTGCGAACCCGCTGCCCTCGTCGCTGAGAATGTTGGCCACCGGGACGCGCACGTCCTCGAAGAGGACCTCGCAGTGGCCGTGCTGGTCGTGGCGACCCATCACCGGGACATCGCGTACGACGGTCAGGCCGGGGGTGTCCCGCGGGACCAGCACCATCGACTGTTGCCGGTGCTTCTCGGCCGACGGGTCGGTCTTGCCCATCACGATGAGGACAGCGCAGCGCGGGTCAGCAGCACCGCTGGTCCACCATTTCCGGCCGTCGATGACGTATTCGTCGCCATCACGCTCGATCCGGGTCTCGATGTTGGTCGCATCCGAGGAGGCGACCGCGATCTCGGTCATCGCGAAGGCGGAGCGGATCGTCCCGTCCATCAACGGCTCGAGCCACTGCTGCTTCTGGTCCGGGGTGCCGAAGAGGTGGAGCAGCTCCATGTTCCCCGTGTCGGGAGCCTGCACGTTCATCGCCTCGGGTGCCAGCTCGAGGCTCCACCCGGAGATCTCGGCCAGCCCGGCGTAGTCGAGCTGGGAGATCCCGGATTCGTCGGGCAGGAAGAGGTTCCACAGTCCGCGGCGGCGTGCCTCCACCTTGAGCTCCTCCACGACGGGCGGAAGGGTGTGGTCCTCGGGCCCCTTCTCCGCGCGGTAGGCGTGGTAGGCCGCTTCGGCTGGGAACACGTGACTGTTCATGAAGTCGACGAGCTGGCCACGGAGTTCGCGGGCCTTCGGCGAGGGCGTCAGGTCGAGCCCGGACACGTCGTACGGGTCGGGGAGCTGGGGCATTTCACGTCTCCTGGATGGGTGATGGTCCTCTGCGCCGGGTCAGTCGGCCCGGAGGGCGGGGTCGGTGGAGGCCGACGCGCGGTCGAGGCCACGCTCGAGCATCGGGCCCACCATCGGGCCGATGTCCTCGAACCCGTCCCCGGTGGTCTCGCCCTTGAGGTGGCGGGCGTGGATCTGCTCGAGGATGACCGCGAGCTTGAAGTCGGCGAGGACGACATACCAGTCGATGTCGTCGATCGCGATCCTGCGCCGTTCAGCGTACCCATCGATCATCTCGGCGGCGCTGGGGAATCCCTCCATTGCGGTGGCGCCGCCGGTGATCGGGTTGCTTGCGGAGCCGGCCTCGTCCCAGAAGCTGAGCATCAGGCCGAGGTCGGCGAGAGTGTCACCGAGGGTGGCCATCTCCCAGTCGAGGACGCCGAGCACATTCATCGGGTCGTCGCAGTCGACCATGATGTTGTCGATCTTGAAGTCGCCGTGGACGATCCCCGGATGCTGCGTGGCGGGCAGTGACGCGGTGAGCCGCCGCAGGAGTACGTCGACCTCGGCGCGGTCGGTCGTCTTCACCGCGTGCCACTGCTTGCCCCAGCGGCCCAGCTGGCGCTCGAGGTAACCGTCGGGACGTCCCCAGTCGGCGAGCCCGACGTCAGCCGGGTCGATCTCGTGCAGCGCGACGAGGGGGTCCAGGAGTGCCTCGGCCAGGCCACGGCGCTGCTGGGGCGTGAGCGTCGCGGTGTCCTCCGCTGCGCGGAAGGTGCGGCCGTCGATGCGGTCCATCACGTAGAACGGCGCACCGAGCACACGGTCGTCCTCGCAGGTGGTGACGACGTGTGGGACGGGCACGGCGGACCCGTGCAACGCGGTCAGCACCCGGGACTCGCGCATCATGTCGTGGCCCCCCTTGAAGACCGCGCCGTACGGCGGGCGGCGCAGGATCCAGTCGCCGTCGCCGTCGCCGTCGGTGAGCTCGTACGTCGGGTTGGAGCGGCCGCCGGCGATCAGCCGGGAGGTGAGGTCCCCGGCGAGTCCGCCCGGGAGCGCCTCGGCCAGGTAGCCCGCGAGCGCAGCGAGGTCGAGCTCGTCGTCTCCTGGAGCGGTCGACACGTCACACCTCCCTGAGTTGAACGATCCTTCGGTTTTGCACACTAGTGGGCCGAAGAGTCGCAGCGCACGCCCCCTCGCGAGGCCGCAGTAGCGAGCCGCCGCTCCTCCGGCGCTCGGGCCGCTCCGCCGAACGATCCTTCGTTCAGCGCAGCCACGGGACGCTGATCCGACGAGCCGTGCGGCCACCCGCCAGACCAGCGTCACCCTGACCGTCCTCTGTCGTTGGGCAGCACACACGGCAGGAGGGACGGCGGACGTGCGCGACGGATTCAACGACCGGGGCAAGGACACCCCCGGCCCGACAACGACCACCGATGCAGACATCCCGCCTCCCGACTTCGGGACGTCACGCGTCCGCAGCAGCCGGCGTCGCAGTCGTCGTACCCGATTCAAGCGCTGGCTCGGCACCCACCGGGCGCTCACCGTGTTGGTCGCCACGGCCCTTTCGCTACTGGTGTTCGTGGTCGCCTGGCTGGTCTACCTCAACTCACAGCTCGGGGACGTCGAAAGATTCGACGTCGAGCTCGACCGCCCCGACCGACCGACCAGAGTGGCTGGGGAGGCGGTCAACATCCTGCTTCTCGGCGTGGACGACGCGGACTACCGGGATGACGTCGGCCCGCAACTCGACGAGGTCCTCAAGGGTGCGTGGCAGCCGGGCGCCTTCCGCAGCGACACGATGATGGTGCTCCACGTGGACGCCACGGGCGATCAGGCTCAGCTGGTCTCGATCCCCCGCGACTCGTGGGTGCAGGTCCCCGGCCACGGGAACAACAAGGTCAACGCCGCGCTCAGCCTCGGAGGCCCCGAGCTCGCCGCGAGGACGGTCGAGGACACCTTCGAACTCCACCTCGACCACGTCATGTTGATCGACTTCCAGGGGCTCCGTGAGGTCTCCCAGATCCTCGACGGCGTCGACGTCTACGTCCCCCGGACCGTCACCGACACGAAGTCCGGGCACACCTGGCAGCAGGGCGTCCATCATGTCCGGGGCAACGAAGCGCTGCTCTACGTCCGCCAGCGCTACGGCCTGCCCGGCGGGGACTTCGACCGCATCCAGCGCCAGCAGAACTTCCTCCGCGCCATCCTCGACAAGGTCGCCGCTCGAGGAACCCTGCTCAACCCGCTCCGGGTCACCAGGCTGGCCCGCCACCTCGCAGACCTGGTTGCCGTCGACCAGACCCTGACCAATGGTCGCCTCCGTGACCTCGTCCTCTCCGGGCGTCACCTCCGCAGCCACTCGATCCGCTTCCTCACCGTTCCCCACGACGGCAGCGCCATGGTCGGCCGCGCCAGCGTCGTGAAGCTGCGACTGCGCGAGGCCCGCGGCATGTTCTCCGAGATTGCCCACGACCGCTTCGAGAGCTGGTACGCCGACCATCAGGTCGACGACCTCCCGGACCGCACTGCCGTCGACTGAACCTCGACCCGCAAGTTCGTGAGTGGCCAGGGAGGGCTGGGGGTGCCTGATCGGCCATACCCAACTCGGGGCATATCTCCCGCGGGGCCCGACCCGCCAGGCATCGGCGCGGCTAGGTTCGCAGCGACACATGAACGCTGGGGGTTGCCACATGCACGACGAACAGAGTCCTGCTCCGCGACGTGGTTCGCGCACGCAGTCAGGCAGCCCCGCCGCGAGCCGTCGTACCCGACGCCGCCACTGGGTCCGACGGCACAAGGCACTGACCGTCCTGGTGTCCACCGCCGTGGCCCTGGGTGTCTCGGTCGTCGGCTGGGCGGTCTACCTCAACGCCCAGCTGGACCATATCGACAGGTTCGACATCGGGCTTGCCCGCACCGACCGGCCGCCGCGCACCCCCGGCGATGCCGTTAACATCCTGCTCTTGGGGGTCGACGACCCCGACCACCAGCCCGATGTCGGTCCACGACTCGAGGAAATTCTCGACGACGGGGACTGGGTGCCCGGCGCGTTCCGCAGCGACACCATGATGGTGGTCCACCTGAACGCTGACGGGGACGAGGCGCAGTTGGTCTCGATCCCGCGCGACTCATGGGTCGACGTGCCCGGACACGGAATGCACAAGATCAACGCCGCCCTCAGCCTCGGGGGCCCCGAGCTGGCCGCGGAAGCGGTGGAGGACAACTTCGGGATCTACCTTGACCACGTGATGCTGGTCGACTTCGAGGGCTTCCGCAACGTCACCGACACCCTCGGTGGCGTGGACGTCCAGATCCCGGAGACCGTGGTCAACCCGCTGAACAACCAGACCTGGACGAAGGGCACCCATCACCTCCGCGGTGAGGAGGCGCTGCTCTACGTCCGCCAGCGCTATGGCCTGCCCGGCGGGGACTTCGACCGCATCCAGCGCCAGCAGAACTTCCTGCGCGCTGTCATGGACAAGGCTGTCCGTGCCGACCTCCTGCTGAACCCCCTCAAGGTCAAGAGCCTGGTCGACGATGTCACCGGCCTCCTCGCAGTCGACTCGTCGCTGACCAATGCCAGGCTGCGCCGACTCTTGTTCTCCGCCCGGGGACTGCGCAGCAGCAATATCCGATTCCTCACCATCCCCAACGACGGCAGCGGCAGGGTCGGCAGCGCCAGCGTCGTGGAGGTGCGCCTCGACGAGGCGAGGAGCATGTTCTCGGCCATCGAGCACGACCGCTTCGAGGGGTGGTACGCCGATCACGACGTCAGGATGTTGTCCGGGCGGAGCAACGTCGACTGACGCACAACGTTCTGCACCCCGGCTCCCCCGACGACCACACCGCAGGACGTCAGGTCAGTCGAGCAGCCCCAACAGGTACGCGCCGTACCCACTCTTGGCCAGCGGCTCGGCCACCGCGCGCAGCTCGTCGTCGCAGAGCCACCCCGCCCGCCATGCGATCTCCTCGGGCGCACCGATCTTCATCCCCTGCCGACCCTCGATGGTGCGGACGAAGTTGCTGGCGTCATTGAGCGAGTCGAACGTCCCGGTGTCCAGCCAGGCCGTACCGCGCGGGAGGACGTCGACGCGCAGCTTCCCCTCGTCGAGGTAGAGCCGGTTGAGGTCGGTGATCTCGAGCTCGCCACGCGCGGAGGGCTCCAGCGAGGCGGCGCGCTCGACGACGGTGTTGTCGTAGAAGTAGAGCCCCGGGACCGCATAGGACGACTTGGGCACCGTCGGCTTCTCCTCCAGCGACAGGGCGCGGCCGGACTCGGAGAATTCCACCACGCCGTACGCCGTCGGATCGGCCACCTGGTAGCCGAAGACCGCTGCTCCGTCGACGTCCTCGAATTGCCGCAGCTGCGAGCCCAGTCCGGGGCCGTAGAAGATGTTGTCGCCGAGCACGAGACCGACCGTCGACGATCCGATGTGGTCCGCGCCGATCGTGAATGCCTGCGCGAGCCCGTCGGGGCTGGGCTGCACGGCGTAGGTCACCGAGATCCCCAGCTGCGAACCGTCGCCCAGGAGCCGTTGGAACGCGGAGGCCTCGTGCGGAGTGGTGATCACCAGGATGTCGCGGATCCCCGCCAGCATCAGCGTGGACAGGGGGTAGTAGATCATCGGCTTGTCATAGACGGGCACGAGCTGCTTGCTGATCCCCTGGGTGATCGGGTGGAGCCGCGAGCCGGTCCCGCCGGCCAGAATGATTCCCTGCATGACCAGCAGCATAGGGACCAGACCCCGGATCAGCGTGTATCCGTAGGATCTGCCTCATGCATCGCATCCTCGTCACCGGCGGCGCCGGTTTCATCGGCTCCAACTTTGTGCACCACCTCGTGCGGCAGACCGACCACCACGTCACCGTCCTCGACAAGATGACCTACGCCGCGTCCCGCGAGGCGATTGATGAGCTGCCCGCTGACCGGGTCGAGCTGGTCGTCGGCGACATCGCGGAGGCCGAGACCGTCAACCCGCTCGTCGCGCGGGCCGATGCAGTGGTCCACTTCGCTGCGGAGTCCCACAACGACAACTCGCTGCACGACCCGAGCCCGTTCATCCGCACCAACCTGATCGGTACGTTCACCATCCTCGAGGCGGTCCGCCAGCACGGCACGCGGCTCCACCACGTCTCGACCGACGAGGTGTATGGCGACCTGGACCTGGCGGACCCGAAGCGGTTCACCGAGGACACGCCCTACAACCCGAGCAGCCCCTACTCTGCGTCCAAGGCCGGGTCCGACCACCTGGTCCGGGCCTGGGTGCGCAGCTTCGGGCTGCGTGCCACGGTGAGCAACTGCTCCAACAACTACGGTCCCTGGCAGCACATCGAGAAGTTCATCCCGCGTCAGATCACCAACGTGCTGGACGGCATCCGGCCTCGCGTGTACGGCGACGGACTCAACGTCCGCGACTGGATCCACGCCGACGACCACTCCTCCGCCGTCCTGCGGATTCTCGAGCAGGGGGAGATCGGCGAGACCTATCTGATCGGTGCGGACGGGGAGAAGAACAATCTCGAGGTGGTCCGTCTGATCCTCAAGCTGATGGGCCGACCCGAGGACGCCTACGACCAGGTGAGCGACCGCGCGGGCCATGACCGCCGCTACGCGATCGAGTCCGGGAAGCTGCGCCACGAGCTCGGATGGACGCCGCAGTTCCAGGATTTCGAGCAGGGCCTGGCCGAGGTCATCGAGTGGTATCGCTCCCGTGAGGACTGGTGGCGCCCGCACAAGGATGCGACCGAGCAGAAGTATGCAGCGAAGGGACAGTGAGGATGACTGGGATGGAGCTCACACTGGAAGACACACCGATCCCCGGCCTGGTCGTCCTGCGCCTGCCGGTGCACCAGGACGCCCGCGGCTGGTTCAAGGAGAACTGGCAGCGCGAGAAGATGGTCGCCCTCGGCCTCCCCGACTTCGGCCCGGTGCAGAACAACATCTCCTACAACGCCCGCCGCGGCGCCACCCGCGGGTTCCACACCGAGCCGTGGGACAAGCTGGTCTCGGTGGTCACCGGTCGGGTTTTCGCGGCCTGGGTGGACATGCGCGCCGGCGAGTCGTTCGGCGCGACGTTCCACGTCGAGATTGACCCGTCGGTGACCGTCTTCGTCCCGCGCGGGGTCGGCAACTCCTATCAGGCGCTGGAGGACGACACCGCCTACTCCTACCTGGTCAACGACCACTGGCGTCCGGGGACGGCGTACCCGGCGCTGCACCTGGCCGACGAGACCGCGGGCATCCCGTGGCCGATCCCGCTGGCCGAGGCGGAGGTCTCCGAGAAGGACCAGCACAACCCGCGACTGGCCGACGTCAGTCCCATGCGAGCCAGGAAGACGCTGATCCTCGGCGCCCACGGCCAGCTCGGGCGGGCACTGCGGGCGGAGTTCCCCAACGCTGAGACCTTGTCCCGCCGAGAGCTGGACATCAACGACGCCGCCGCGGTGGAGGCCTGGCCTTGGCAGGAGTACGCCGTCATCCTCAACGCCGCGGCATTCACCGCCGTCGACGCCGCCGAGACCGCGGAGGGCCGCCCGCTCGCGTGGGAGGCGAACGCGCTCGCTCCCTCGACGCTGGCCCGAATGGCGCAGGCGCACAATCTGACGCTGGTGCACTACTCCTCCGACTACGTCTTCGACGGCGCGCAGGCCGAGCACAGTGAGGACGAGCCGCTCTCACCACTGGGTGTCTACGGCCAGACGAAGGCCGCCGGCGACATCGCCGTCGCGACCGCGCCGCGCCACTACCTCCTGCGCACCTCGTGGGTGATCGGAGACGGCAAGAACTTTGTGCGGACGATGACCTCCCTCGCCGAGCGCGGCATCTCCCCGAGCGTCGTTGACGACCAGATCGGCCGGCTGACCTTCACCGCCGAGCTGGCTCGCGCCACCCGGCACCTGATCGAGGGCAGCGCGGCGTATGGCGTCTACAACGTCTCCAACGGCGGCCCGCCCACGTCGTGGGCCGATCTGGCCCGGGAGGTGTTCCGGCTCCGCGGTCGGGAGCGTGCCGACGTCACCCCCGTGAGCACGCAGGAGTACGCCGCCGGCAAGGACCTCGCGCCCCGGCCCAGGAACAGCACCCTCGACCGGGCCAGGATCCCCCGGACCGGCTTCGAGCCGGCGGCCGCCTTGGTCGCGCTGGAGCGCTACCTCAGCCAGTGAGTGAAGTTCAGTCCTGCTCGGCGAGCGATGAGTGTGGTCAGCGGCGAGTGAGCTCGGCGACCGCAGGACGGACGTCGACCAGGAAAACGATCGCGGCGATCGACGCGATCAGGTGGATGGGGTTCAGCGGCGAGGCATTGATCAGGACGATCTGGGCCACCAGTCCGACGCCGAGGATGGCCAGCCAGGCCGGCTTGGTCAGTTTGCTGGCGGCCGTGTAGGCCTCCGCCGGCCACAGCAGTGCGTTGACGAAGGCGAAGGCCTTGACCGTCAGCGCGATGAAGATGACGGCGAGGACGACGTAACCCTCGGCCTCGAAGATGTTGATCACGAACCAACCCTAACTGCCCGCGCCAGCGCTGACCCGGCGCGACATGGGTGCACGTTCGCGCCGGCTCAGCGCAATGACAGCAGCCCCCGGGGAGAGTCTCCCGGGGGCTGCTTGCTGAGTTGCAGACGGAGCCGGATCAGATGTGCGGATCAGAAGAGCATCATCTGACCGTCGTCGGCCGGATCCGGGCTACGCCGAGCTCTTCAGGCCTGGTTCGTGGAGGTCGTCGTCGACGGGGTGGCCGTCGAGGTGGTCGTCGTCGAGGTGGTCGTCGACGGGGTGGTCGTCTTCTTGGCGGGCGCCTTCTTCGCAGTCGACTTGGTCGCCGCCTTCTTGGCGGGCGCCTTCTTCGCAGTCGTCTTCGCGGTCGACTTGGTCGCCGTCTTCTTGGCGGGCGCCTTCTTCGCGGCGGGCTTGGAGGTGCCCGCTGCGGTCTTCGCGGACGCAGTGACCGTGGTCTTCGTCTTCTTGGCATCGACGTCGACCTTCACCTCGGCCTTGCGGAGCTTGGCGACCGCCTTCTCGCCACGCTGGACCAGGTCTGTGTAGGTGTCGGTGGCCTCGTTGACGGCGTCGGCGAGGCGGGTCTGTGCCTTGCCGGGCAGGGCAAACGCCTCGGACTGGATCTCGGCGACCTGGGCCTCGAAACGGGCCTGCGCCTTTTTCGCCTCGGCCTGCAGGTCGGCCAGCTTGGCCTCGAGCTTCGCCTGCGCCTCCTTGGCCTCCTTGGTCACGGAGTCGACGCGGGTGGTCACCAGGCTCTGGGCCTGCTTGTTGAGGTTCTTGGGCTCGTAGTCGAAGGACGAGACCTTCTTCTGCGCGCCGGCAACGCGGTTCTGCACGTCGGCGACGTAACCGCGAGCCACCTCGACGGCCAGATCGGTCGCACCGACGGTCGCGAAGAACGGGCGGACGGCTTCGGTCTTGATGTCGAACTTGGCCTTTGCCATGTTGAACTCCTTGTGGTTTGCGGCTCGGCTCTTCTGGGGTCGAACCAGTGGGAGGGGCGATTCAGCTCTCTGTCGTGGCCTCGTCGCCCTGGTTGTTGATCGCCAGGAACGAGGTGTAGACGTCGAGCAGTGACTGCTTCTGGCGCTCGGTGAGTCGCGGGTCGTTGAGCACGGCCAGTTCGACCGATCCGCCCACACCGTCCTCGGGACTGAGGATCCCGGCTCGGAGATAGAGCTGCTCGGCGGATATCCGGAGCGCCTTGGCGATCTGCTGAAGCACATCGGCGGAGGGCTTGCGCAGACCACGCTCGATCTGGCTGAGGTACGGGTTGGACACGCCAGCGGCCTCGGAGAGCTGCCGCAAGGAGAGCTCAGCGCTCGTGCGCTGCTCCTTGAGGTAGTCCCCGAGCCCTTCGACGGTCTTGCCGACCATTCCCTTTGCCATGCCCCCATCTTGCTAACAAAAGTTAGCAAATGCAAGGCTGCTGTTGGTGTGATGGCACACACCGACGGGGGAAGCCTTGCTGTGCAAGGGATTCGCGGCGCAACCAGTTGCTAGCAACCAGCTAGCTCAAGAGCGCAAATGTGCCAGCGCCAGCCCGATCGGCATCGTCACCGCAAGCAGCAGCAGCACGGCCCGGAAACCCCACAGGACTACGCCGCCCCGGCTCCGGCGCGTCGTGAGGGCCGCCACGACCAGGGCCGGGAGCAGCAGCAGTCCCCCGACGTCGACGACGTACGGCTCACTGGTCAGGGACCCGACGACCACCAGCAGGTTGCCGATGTTCCAGGAGGCGTACTGCACCCGGGCGACCTGTCCGGGCGCCGGTGTCGGCGCCAAGGAGGCCTGGGTGCGGCCGAGCGCGCACTGCGCGACGCCGCCGACGAGGACGAGGTACGCCGCCAGCCAGCTGCCCTTGTGGATGTCGCGCGGGCCTGTGAGCGCAGCGCCGCGGCCGCCGGCGACGATCTGCGCGCCGCCGG
>JAKDNC010000420.1 GCA_030452025.1 Nocardioides sp.
CTCGGCCTTGGCGGGCTCCGCCTTGGCCTGCGCCGTCTTCGTGGAGGCGTTCGTGGTGGCCTTCTGCGGGCTCGCCGAAGCGCTGGTGCCGGAGCCGTTCTCGGAGAAGTAGGCCTTCCACTCAGGAGCCACGCTCGAAGGATCTTGTCGGAACTGCTGATACATCTCGTCGACGAGCCATTCATTGGCTCCGAAGTCAGATAGTGGGTTGTTCTGAGAAGACTCAGCCACGGCTTGGTTCGCCTCTTCCGGTGCGGCAGGACATGTGGATCGGTTCAAGCGTCAAGGCTAGACCCACCGGCAAACAAATGCAGAGGCTGGTGCCACCTTTCGGGCATCGTGTTCTGACATGCGCACTACTTGGCTCCTTGGGTTGGCCGGAGCAGCCCTACCGCGACGTACGACGGCTGTCATCCTCGCACTGGTTCTGGGGCTCTCCATGGCGTCGTGCTCGGGCGAGGAGAAGGAGAGCCCGAAGGCCCCGCAGGCCGGCGGGGGTGGCTCCGGACAGGTCAAGGCAGCGCCCCTGGTGGCCCTGCCCGGGCGGGTCTCGGGAACCCTGCCCAAGGCCCGTCGCAAGCATGTGGCAGTGACGGTGGGAAAGGTGGTCGATCGGTGGTTCCGGGCCGGATACCTCGGCGGCCCCTTTCCCCGGTCCAGCTTCAAGAACTCCTTCGCCGTGTTCAGCCCCCGGCTGCGCAAGCAGGCAGTGAGTGACCGAAAGCTGCTCACCAACGCCGCGATCGGTCCACGGATCGACGGCGTCGTCGCACGCAGGCGACTGGTCCTTGTCGACCTGCTCGCCCCGCGCGGACGGATCGCCGGAGCCACCGCCCGGGTCAAGCTCTGGTTCGACACCACCGGCTCGGTGGAGCAGCGGATCGTGATCCGGGGCACGCTGACGCTGACCCGCACGCCGAAAGGCGGATACCAGGTCTTCGGCTACGACGTGGACCGCGCAGCGATCCCGCTGCCCCTCAAGAAACCGGGGACCAAGAAACCGGGGACCAAGAAACCGGGCAGGCAAGCACGGAAGAAGACTGCCGGCGCCGCGGAAGGAACCGAGCGATGAAGAAGCCAGGTCACCGACGCCGTTGGGTCCGTGGCGGCGTACTCGCCGTGATGCTGGCGGTCACCGCACTCGTGGTCCCCAACAGCGCGGTCAATGCCACCGGTTCCGCGCTGGTGAAGATCAAGCACGCCGAGGGAGCCGAGACGTCGCCGGACGTCGTGTGGATCCTCGCGCTCGGTTCCGACGCTCGGCGCGGGCAGAGCGTGACCCGGAGCAGGGCGGACGCCATCCAGCTGGTCGGTATCAACACGAAGACGAACGCCGCCACCTCGATCGGGATTCCGCGCGACTCCTGGGTTGGCATCCCCGGGCACGGCTCGAACCGGATCAACTCCGCGCTCTACTACGGCGGGCCGGAGTTGATGGCCGACGCCGTCCAGGGGCTGGTCGGCATCGAGCCCGACTACGTGATGGTCACCAGCTTCTGGGGCCTGACCCGGATGGTCGACGCGATCGGTGGCATCCACGTCGACTCCAAGTACGCATTCTCCGACCCCTACCTGCGCAAGGACGGCTTCAAGGTGGGCCGCCAGGAGCTGTTCGGCGGGGGAGCGTTGGCCTTCTCCCGGATCCGCAAGGACCTGCCCGGTGGCGACTTCGACCGCTCGGCCAACCAGCAACGAACGCTGCGTGGCATCCACGAGAAGGTCCGTGCGGAGGCGTCCTCCCCGGGGTTCCTGGTCAGCGGCGCGTTCTCGGTGCTCGAGAACATGGAGACCAGCGTCCCGCCGGACGAGCTCTTCCAGCTGGGTCGGATGGTGGCCGCCGTGCGAGCGAACAGGATCACCAACTGCGTCGTGCCAGGTTCGACCGCCAACATCGGCGGGGCCAGCGTCGTGTTGCCTTCCACGTCGACGGCACGGCGGTACGGCGACGACGCCCGGAAGGACGCCGTCCTCTCCCGCTGCTGACCAACCTCACGGGTCCGTGAGCGAACAAAAGCGCGGTGGGGCGGTCCCGATCAGGACCGCCCCACCGTGTTGTCTTTCGGGTTGACTTCAGGCCGTGGTCAGCGCCTGTTGATCCGCGCGCGGGCGTTGCCGATGTTGAGCACCGCACCCGTGCCGTCGAGGAGCTTGATCTGCAGCGCGGTCACCTTGATCGCCCGCGGCGGGGTCGAGCGCTTCATCACGCTGATCTCGAGCAGGCCGTCGATCTTGAGCGGGACGCCGGGCTTGGGGACGCGGTATTTCTTGCCACCGAAGCTGATGCTCGCGACCCTGCTGCCCCTGATGTTGCGCTTGAGCTTGCCCCTCTTGGTCTGGGTGATGTTGGCGCGGGCCACGATCCCACGAACGGTCAGGGCCTGGTTGCCGACACCCAGCTTGATGTTGGCCAGGGACGACTCGGTCCAGGCGCGGGCGTAGCCACGCTTGCCCTGCCTGCCGAAGACCTTGGTGCGGGCGACTCCGGCACCGATGACGTCAGCACCGAGCAGGTTGACCCCTGCGATGGAGCTCTGGCGCACCTTGCCGCGGGTTCCTTCGCAGGAGAGCGGCTTCTGACCGATCGCGCCGACGTTGACGATGCCCGCCAGCGCCTTGCCCTTGATGACTTCGGCCAGCCCGCGGAAGACGCCGCTGGGGACGTCCTTGGCGATGCGCGAGCGGGAGCGGCCGACCTCGACGTTCACAACTTCATTGCCAGCGGGTTGGAGCTGCACCCGCAGCGCCGTGGCATTGGCGACGGCGGCCTTCTGCCGGGGGAGTCGCTTGGTGCTGGTGGCGCCGAGGGCGATGCGTCCCAGTCCGGGGAGCTTGATCGCGCCGTTGCGACCGAGGTAGCGCAGCAGGGTGTTGATCGTGGCGCCGGTCCGGTTCAGGAGCCTGTCGAGCGGCTTGATCCCGGTGTGGGCCTCGATGTCCGCGGAGCTGAACTTCGGCACGACGCCGAAGGAGCCGTTCCTGCGGGCGAAGGCGTTGGCCGAGGTCTCGAGGCCCTTGATGGTGATGTTCACACCCTTGGGAGAACCGAGCACAACCTTGGCCACCCTGTTGCTGCTGATGATCCCGGTGCGCCTCTTGCCCCGGTAGGTGCGGTTCTTGCTGGTGACCGCGCCGACGTGGAGGACAGGGTTGTCCGTCGGAAGGTTCACCGCGGCGACCCGTGCGGTCTTCTGCACCCCGGGCATCCGGGTGCAACCGAGGAACGCCCAAGCCGTGCTGCCCGACTTCACGCCCAAGGTGTTGGACCCCGCTCGAGTGCCATAGGCGGTGCCGTAGAAGGCGTAGTTGGTCGGCTTCTTCGCATTCGCGGCCGCCGGAGCGGCCTGAGTCGCAGGTGCGGACAAGGCGAGCGCGCCCACCATCGCGACCGAGGTCGCCGTGGTCGCAGCGAGGAATCGCCGCAGAGGTGTATTCACTGGTTTTTCTCCCCAGAACGAAAATGTGTGTGGTTGAAAAGGCCATCCGTCCCGCGAGACGCTCCCAATGACGACCCTCAGAAGAAGGCAACGACCGAGAATGCCTCGCGTTACGAACAATGGAGGAGAAATGTGATTCGTGGGGCTGGACTGGCCAGATCTGTCCCTGGGACCGGGGGAGAAGTCCTGTGGAGGCCCTGTGACTGAGGGAGATCCGTCGGTTCGGAGGGTGCCTCCGGCAAAGCAGAGTCGGCCAAGAAAAGTCGGCCAAGAAGAGTCGGCCAAGAAAAGTCGGCCAAGAAAAGTCGGCCA
>JAKDNC010000421.1 GCA_030452025.1 Nocardioides sp.
GTAGGTCAGGTGTCGGTGCCCTGGTCGCGTCGATGCCGCCGATTCAGGTCGCGGAGGAACTCGGGGTCATCGTCTGGTCCGATCGGCCCACGGGGACGCTTCGGGCGGGTCGGAGGGGTGCGCCCGGACGGGGGCGCGCTGAACAATCTGCCCCGGGTCTCGATGAGACGGGTGATCAGGTAGATCGCCACGGTGACCAGCACGATGACGAGGATGAACTTGCCCACGTCCCAAGGATAGGCGGTGGGGGAAGCCCCCGTCTCTCGTCTACGCTTGAAGCATGAAGGAGTTCTTCGTCTACACCCTGTTGCGCCTGATCATGCTGGTCGGCGCCTTCGCGATCACGGTCGGTGTCTGGAATCTCGCGGCTCCCGACGGCCGGGTGCCGGTGATGTGGGCCCTGGTGATCGCGTTCGTGGTTTCGGGGGTGGCCTCCTACTTCCTGCTCAACCCGTTCCGGGAGAAGTTCGCGCGTCGGGTGGAGGAGCGGGCGGCACGCACGTCGGCGAAATTCCAGGAAATGAAGTCGCGCGAGGACGTGGAAGAACCAAAGTGATCACGAGCGAGTGCCACCACGACGCGGGCAACCGGGCCTGGCTCAACGAGGCGATCAGGCGGGTCGAGGCCGACGCCAATCGCTCCGCGGACACTCACCTTCACGTCTTCCCCCTGCCCGTTGACTGGGGGATCGACCTCTACCTCAAGGATGAGTCGGTCCATCCCACCGGCTCGCTGAAGCACCGCTTGGCGCGGTCACTGTTCCTGCACGCGCTGTGCAACGGCTGGATCCGCGAAGGCACCACCATCATCGAGGCGTCCTCCGGTTCGACCGCAGTCTCGGAAGCGTACTTCGCCCGGTTGCTCGGGCTGCCCTTCCTCGCGGTGATGCCGCGATCGACGTCGCCGGAGAAGGTCGAGCTGATCGAGTTCCAGGGCGGCCGCTGCCACCTGGTCGACGACCCGGGCGAGATCTACGCCGAGTCGCGGCGGCTGGCCTCGGAGTGCAACGGCCACTACATGGACCAGTTCACCTACGCCGAACGGGCCACCGACTGGCGCGGGAACAACAACATCGCCGAGTCGGTTTTCGACCAGATGGGCCGGGAACGGCACCCGGTCCCCACCTGGGTGGTCGTCGGCGCCGGCACCGGCGGGACCTCCGCGACGATCGGCCGCTACGTCCGGTTTCGCCGACTGGACACCCAACTGTGCGTGGTGGACCCGGAAAACTCCGCGTTCTATCCCGGCTGGACCGACAACGATCCGGATGCCGTGGGGACCGGGTCCCGGATCGAGGGGATCGGTCGGCCGCGGGTGGAGCCGTCGTTCCTGCCGCAGGTGGTGGACCGGATGATGCAGATCCCAGACGCCGCGTCGATCGCAGCCGCCCGGTGGTGCTCGAAGGTCACCGGCTTCAGCGTCGGTGGCTCCACCGGCACGTCACTGTGGGGCGCCCTGCACCTGATCGCGGAAATGCGCTCACGTGGGGAGACCGGCTCGGTGGTCACCCTGCTCTGTGACGGTGGGGAGCGCTACGTGCACACCTACTACGACGACGACTGGCTGGCGGCGCAGGGCATCGACATCACGGCGTACACCCGCACGCTCGAGAGGTTCACCGAGACCGGCGAGCTACTTTCCCAGCCGACGACGGACCCGTGACTCGGGCTGGCCGAGGATCTTGGCCAGCAACGGCACGCGCATCTTGTAGGCGACGAACCCGGCCGCGAGCACCAGCAGGATGATGAAGAAGATCATGTCGGCCAGCCTAGCCCGCCGCGCCGCATGACCGTCCGCCTCCGCGCTCGGCCCTTGCCCTCCGCCCGCCAGGACGTCCTGCGACCTGGTCGTGGGGACAGCCGTAACGCAGGACGTCCCAGGTGGGAAGAGGAGACGACCTGTGCTCACACGCCGGGGGAGCTCTCCCGGCTGCCGTCCTCGAGGAAGGTGACCTGTTCGAAGTCGACGGTCCGCCTTGCGTTGGCGAGCGCGGTGACCACTGAGGTACCGATCGGGCCGGTGCGGTCGAAGACAGTGGCGGTGCCGACCGCGATGCCGTCGTTCTCGACCCGGTCCCGGGAGCGCAGTCCGACCTGGAGGCCGTCGGGGAGTCGGGAGAGAGTGAGGGTGATGTCGGTGTTGATGTATTCCACGCCCAAGCTGCCCCAGTTGCAGACCATGCTCGTGGCGTCGGCGATCGAGGCCGCGGCCGTGAACGGGGTGGCCGGTTCGCCGTCGACGACGGGAATGCCGGTCTGCCAGGTCGCCTTGCGGGAGGCGCTCTGATGCTCCGCGAAATTCTGGCTCCAGCCGGCGTCGCTCTCGAAGAACGGCACGTGCGGCTCCTCGCCGACGGGCGCCGTCTCGACCGGTGGCGGGGTCGGCCGGTCGTTGGCCGACCACACCACGCCGTCGGTGTTGGCGCCGGGCTTGAGGAAGGCGACTCCGGCGCGGGCGACGGCGGTGTCCTCCTGGAGGAGGGTGACGTCGACGAGGACGATGCGTGGCCCCTCCCGGACCACTTCGCTGCGCAGCTGGCAGGGCAGCATCCTCGCGGGGCGGAACATGTCGACGCTCAGCCGGGCCGGGCGCAGGTCCTCCCGGCCGAGGTCGGCCAGCGCCTGCTCGGCCGTGTGGGCCAGGGCGCCACTGAGGGCGACGCCGTGCATCTGGTCCTCGCTCCACAGACTCTTGGCGAGGTTCTGCGGGACGAGTGTGTCGCCGACTGCTTTGAAGAATGCCAATCCCATGGCCACGACTATCCCAGAAGAAGACCGGCGAAGAGCCCGAGCCCCAGCAGCAGCTCCGCGACACCGGTCTTCGCCAGCACCGGGATCAACCCGGGGCCACCGGCCCGCTCGCCGACGACGATCCTGACGGCGGAAGCCGCGGGGACGGCGTACACGAGCCCGAGCAGGGCCCACCAGGTGGTGCTCAGGGCGATGCCGAGCACGGCCACCGCGGCGGTGAGCATCAGGAAGGCGAAGAGATGGCGGGTGCGCTCGTCGCCGAGCGCGACGGCGAGGGTGCGCTTGCCGACTTCACGGTCGCTGGGGATGTCGCGGAGGTTGTTGGCGACCAGGATCGCGCAGGCGAGCGCGCCGATGGCGACGGCGGCGTAGAAGGAGGGGAGCAGTGCGTCGCCGGCCAGGGACTCGGTCTGGACATAGGCCGTTCCCATCACCGCGACCAGCCCGAAGAAGACGAAGACCATCACCTCACCGAGTCCGAGGTAGCCGTAGGGGTTCTTGCCGCCGGTGTAGAACCACGCAGCCACGATGCAGACCGCGCCGATCGCGACCAGCCACCAGTCGGTCGCGGCGGCGAGGAAGAGCCCGGCGACCCCGGCCACGCCGAACGCGGCGAACGCGGCCCACTTCACCGAGCGCGGCGATGCGGCTCCGGAGCCGACCAGCCGCATCGGCCCGACCCGGTCCTCGTCGGTGCCACGGACGCCGTCGGAGTAGTCGTTGGCGAAGTTGACGCCCACCTGCAGGGCCAGCGACACGATCATCGCTCCGAACGCCTTCCACCAGATGGGCTCGTCGACGTACGCCGCCACGCCGGTGCTCGCCGGCACCGCCGCGGGGAGGGTGCGGGGTCGGGAGCCGGCGATCCAGTCTGATGCAGTCGTCACAGCCGACGATTCAAGCAGGCGATCGTGTCGGCGCCGTCTGCAGGTAGCGCTCGGCGGAACGTGCCGCGGGGTGCGCGACCGCGGAGGCCGCGACGGCGAGGGCTGC
>JAKDNC010000422.1 GCA_030452025.1 Nocardioides sp.
AGCGCCCCGTCTGCTCAGGAAGATGGCCACCGGCATGGTGACCCCCGATGCGGCGGAGGCGATCCAGTCAGAGCGCGCCCTGATCGACCAAGTGCGCAGCCGGCAGACCGATCGCCGAGTGGTCACGCTGATCTCCGGCAAGGGTGGTGTCGGCTGCACCACCGTCGCACTGGCCCTGGGCACGGTGCTGATGGCGATGCGCGACGACCGCACTGTGCTGGTCGACGTCCAGCAGGGCACCCCCTCGCTCGGGGCACTGAGCGACGTCGGCGCGCCGCGCACCGTCTCGTCCCTGTTGACCGAGACCGAAGTCGTCGACCCGCCCCTGGCGGCGTCCGGCCTCGGGGTGGTCGACGGCGCCGACTGGGACCAGCGCATTCGACGCGACGACATCGCCGGCGTGCTCGAACTTCTGGGTCGCGAGCACACCTTCAATCTCCTGGACGCCGGCAACGACCCGGGCGACGGCGGCCACACTGCGCTGGCGCGAGCCGACCAGGTCGTCGTGGTGACGGGACCCGGCCCGATGGGGGCAGCGGCGATGCGGACCGCCCACGATCGGGTCCGCGAGGTCAACCAGATGGCCGTGGCGGGCGTGATCACGGTGGTGGTGTGCCAGACCGAGGACGCCCATCGAGAAACCCAACGGCAGTTGAGGAACACACCCCGCACGGTCGTCCTGCCGCCGGATCCCCACCTGGCAGCCGGCCGACCGATGGACGCGTCCGCCGTCAGCGGCGCGACACGCGAGGCCATGCTCCGGGTGACCGCCCTCGTTGCTTCGAGGACGACGGCTCATGGCTGACCACACCGACACGGACCAGCAGGAGGAACGCCCGGACCAGTCCCGGAACTCCTCGAACCTGGCGATCCAGAACACGCCGAACGCTGAGAAATTCGTCCTCGAGGCCGACACCATGCGCCGCCGCCAGCTGCGGTCGGCGCTCCTGCACGGCACCAGTCGCAACTGGCGCGAGACCCGGCGTGCCTGGCCCGGCGTGGTGTTGGGCCTGATCGTAGTGGCGGTGATCATCGCCGGACTGGCGGTGGTCGAAGCCTTCCAGCAGACCGAGCAGAACCAGCGCGAAGAGGAACGCAAGCAAGGTCACCAGACAGGGCAGGTCGTCAACGTGCCGCCCATCACGCCAAGCAGAGCGACGTCGGGGGCACCATGACAACGACACTGGTGAGGCGGCCGGCACGCATCGCGCCGCCCCGGGCCGACAGGGACCCGATCAAGATCGTGCCACCTCCCGGCCGGGGCGAGATGCCCCAGGCGATCGCCGGCGCCGGCATGCTGATGATGCCTCTGGCGGGCGGCACCGGGGCCTTGACGATGGCCGTCACCCAGCGCGACCGCCCGGTCGTCGTGGTCGGGTCCTTCCTGATGCTGCTCGCGATGATCTCGATCGGCGTGATCATGGTGGTCTCGCAGCGCAGCGGCAACAAGCGCAAGATGCGCGAGTCCCGGGAGCGCTACCTCGACTACATCGAGAGCTTTCGTCACGACGTGCGGAGCCGTATCTCCGACCAGCGGGCGGAGATGGCGTGGCGCTTCCCCCGGACCGATCAGCTCCTCGACATCTGCATCAACGACCGTCGGCGGTGGGAACGGCGTCTGTCACACTCCGACTTCCTCGTCGTCAGGCTGGGCACGGGCGAGGTGCCCCTCGGCGCCGGGTTGACCCTGGACGCAGACACGGGGCCGCTCAACGAGTTCGACCCGGTCTGCCTACAGGCAGCGCAGGAGCTCCAGCAGCGGTACTCGATGCTGCATGACCAGCCTGTGGAGCTGGCGCTGGGCCGAGTCGGGCAGTTGAGCATGCTCGGCGCCCCCGGCACCCGCCGTGAGGTCGCGACCAGCATCGCCTTGCAGCTGGCGACGCTGCACAGTCCCAACGACGTGTCCATCGCGGTCGTCCGCTCTGGCGATGCCGCTCCGGCCTGGGAGTGGGTCAAGTGGCTGCCCCACGTCCTGGATCCCACGACGCAGGACGGGGAGGTGCCAGCCCGCCGGGTGACCGACAGCGCCGCTGCCATGGCCGAGCTGCTGCAGCCGGAGCTGGAAGCACGACTGGACCGGCGGCAGCGCAGCCGCGGCACTGGCCCGAACGTCGGGCAACAGCTCGTGGTGTTCGTGGACGGCGACGGTCTGCCGCGGGGGCATCACCTGGAGTCCCCCGACCCCAACGTGCCACTGATCGAGCTGGGGGTCCACGTGATCTCCCTGCTGGACGATCGCGCCGCCGAGCCCGAGCAGGTGGATGCCCGGTTGGAGTTGACCCAAGACGGAGCGGCGACCGTCACCGGACGCGAGATTCCGCTCTTCCCCGATCTCCCCGAGGAGGGCCTCGCCGATGCCGTGTCGAGAGTGCTCTCCTCCCTACGACTGACCCTCGATGAGTCCACCAGCCACGAGCTCTCCGGGACCGTCGGGCTTCCGGAGATCCTCGGAGTCGCAGACCCGGCCGAGCTCAACGTGCGCCGCACCTGGAAGCCCCGTCCGCTGCGCGACCTCCTGCGGGTGCCGATCGGCATCGGAGAGACCGGCCAGCCTGTGTTGCTGGACCTCAAGGAATCCGCGCACGGTGGCATGGGACCGCACGGCATGGTGGTCGGCGCCACCGGCTCCGGCAAGTCCGAGATGCTGCGGACCATGGTCAGCTCGCTGGTGATCGGGCATCCACCCGACCGCTTGGCTCTCATGCTGGTCGACTTCAAAGGCGGTGCGACGTTCGCCTCGATGGAGCACATCCCCCACATGGCGGGCATGATCACGAACCTCCAGGACGACCTGACGCTGGTCGACCGGATGCGAGACGCACTCTATGGCGAGATGCAACGTCGTCAGGAGATCCTCAAGGCGGCAGGAAATCTGCCGAACGTCACCGCCTATCACGAGCGGATCGACGCCGGGGACGACCTGGAGCCGCTGCCCCACCTGCTCGTGATCATCGACGAGTTCTCCGAGCTCCTCACCGCGAAGCCGGACTTCGCCGAGCTGTTCGTCGCCATCGGTCGGATCGGGCGCTCGATCGGCGTCCACCTGCTGTTGGCAACCCAGAAGCTGGAAATGGGCAAGATCCGTGGACTGGAGTCCCATTTGTCCTACCGGATCAGTCTCCGGACCTTCTCCGAGCAGGAGAGCCGTGACGCCATCGGGGTCGCGGACGCCTACCACCTGCCCCCCGAGCCGGGGTCGGGATACCTCAAGGTCGACACCACCGTGTTCGACCGGTTCAAGGCCGCTCTCGTGTCCGCACCCTACGTCCCGCCAAGTGCCGGTCCATCCAGCAGCACAGTGCCGGTGGTGCCCTATCTGGCGGTCAACGGCCTCGGCGCTTGGCTGGAAGAGCAGGCCGCCGCCGCTGACGCTGCAGAGGCTGAGGCGGAAGAGAAGCAACTCGCCACCGACCGCGCGGTGCTCGACGTGCTGTGCGACCAGATCGTCGCCGCCGACGCCCCCGCTGTCCGACCGGTCTGGCTCGAACCGCTGCCGGAAATCCTGTCGCTCGACCGGGCTCAGGAGATCGACGAGCCCGACAAGGGCGCCACGGTGGAGGCGATCATGGGGCTGGTCGACGAGCCGGCCAAGCAGGACCAGTACCCACTCGAGTGGGACTTCGCCGGCTCTGGCAGCAACCTGATCATCAGCGGCGCGCCGCTCAGCGGCAAGAGCACCCTCATCCGCACCACAGTGACCTCGCTGGCGCTGCGCT
>JAKDNC010000423.1 GCA_030452025.1 Nocardioides sp.
GCCCACCGGCCGCATGGATCGCCCCGTCGAGGACGTCGTGATCAACACGGTCGAGGTCGTCAAGCCCTGAACACTCCGCCCGACTCCCCGAGGCCCGACGCCCCGGAGCCCTCCGCCCCCGTGTGCTATCGGCACACGGGGCGGGAGGCGTACATCAAATGTCAGCGCTGTGGGCGCAACATCTGCCCGGACTGCATGGTCGCGGCCGCAGTCGGCTTCCAGTGCCCCGACTGCGTGGGGAGGGGCGCCAAGCAGACCCGGCAGGCATCCGCGAAGTACGGCGGCACCCGCTCGGCCAACCCCGCCCTCACCTCCTGGGTCCTGATCGGCGTCAATGCGGCAGTCTGGGCACTGATCCTGATCACTGGGGGCAACGGCAGTTCCTGGGTCAGCAGGCTGGCACTGCTCGGCCGCGGCCGCTGCGTCGACGGGTCCAACCCTGCCTACTACTTCCCCGAGCACGGCACCGAGCAGGCCTGTTCGATGATCGCCGCCAGCGGCAGGGCCTCGGACTGGGTGCCCGGTGTCGCCGATGGCGCGGCGTGGCAGCTGCTGACCAGCATGTTCACCCACGTCGATGTGCTCCACATCGGGTTCAACATGCTGGCGCTGTGGTTCCTGGGGCCGCAGCTCGAGGCGTTGATCGGCCGGACGCGCTTCCTGATGCTCTACTTCGGCGCCGGGCTCACCGGATCGGCGGTCGTCTACTGGCTGGCCGCCCCCGAGGCGCAGACCTACGGCGCCTCCGGTGCCGTCTTCGGACTGATGGCGGCCCTTCTGGTCATCGGCCTCAAGATCGGCGGTGAGATCACCCCGTTGCTGATGTGGATCGGGATCAACGTGGTCATCACGGTCACCGGACGCTCGGAGATCTCCTGGCAGGGACACCTCGGCGGCTTCATCGGAGGTCTCGCGATCACCGCGATGCTGGTCTACGCCCCGAAGACGCACCGGACCTGGTGGCAGTTCTCCGGGATGGGCCTGCTGCTGGTCGTGATCCTCGGATCGGTGCTGGCGCGCACCGCCGTACTCGCTTGAGGTGTGTCTCTGACCAGCGGAATCACAAGACTGTAAGTTATGCACAGGAGTTATCCACAGTGTGAATAACTCCGCCCGAGCACGAAAAAGGAACCGCCCCGGGGCTTCCCGGGGCGGTTCCTTCATGTCTGAGCGCGGAGCCGGCTCACTCCCACCGGGTGGCGTAGGTGAAGCCGACCGCCATGAAGCCGATGCCGACCATCAGGTTGACCTGACCCAGGTCGCCGATCAGCCAGATCTCGCCCTCGGGCTTGTCGGCGAAGACGTAGAACAGGCAGATCCAGACCAGCCCGACCAGGAAGCAGCCGAGCATCCCGACGATCACGCCCCGGCCACGGCCGAGCGGGGTCTTGGGGTGAGCGGCGATCGCGAGCCCGAGGAAGAGCAAGCCGAAGCCGACCAACCAGTTCCAGCTCTTCAGCTTGTCCATGTGCGGGATCAGGGTGTCCGGCTTGTCCGAGGGCTGCGGGATCGTCGACTCGAAGGCGCGCAGGTCGCGCACGTAGAGCGTCCAGATCACGACATACGCGATGCCTGCCGCGACCAACAGGATCGCGACGAGGAACCGGATCGAAATGATCGGCCCCTGTTGCACATCGGGGTCGACAAAGTCGAGTTCGTCCTTCTTCTTGGCCACCAAGATCTCCTCAATCGTCACCTGCTGCCTCTGGAATCCAGGGCGCACCGGGTTAGCGTAGTCGCCATGACCCCGCAGCCCCACGACCACCGTGCCAAACGTCGCGCCTGGCGGATCGGCACCCCGCTGGTCTTCGTGATGGCCGGGGCCTTGTTCGTCGCCAGCGCGGCCAACAGCGAGGGCACGGACCTGCGTCCCGGACGCCACCTCGACCTCGCGTCGCTGGTCCGTGCCGAGAGCCAGCAGGTCGAGCGCCTCGAGGGCCAGGCGGCGGGCCTGACCAGCGAGATTGACAACCTTTCGGCCCTGGTTGCGGACAAGCGGGTGCGTCGGGTCAACCGCGAGGCCTCACGCATGGCCGGCCCCGCTGGCTTCGACGAGGTCCAGGGGGACGCGCTGAAGGTGGTGCTCTCCGATGCGCCGATCGAGGTGCGGGAGAGCTCGGAGCAGGACATCAACCTGCTCGTCGTCCACCAGCAGGACATCCAGGCGGTGGTGAACTCGATGTGGGACGCCGGCGCGAAGGCGATCATGATCCAGGACCAGCGCATCATCTCCACGACCGGGATCAAGTGCGCCGGCAACTCCGTGGAGCTGCATGGCATTCCCTACGCCCAGCCCTACGAGATCGTGGCGATCGGCGACGTGGACGCGATGGAGGAGCGGATCGACGACTCCGCCTACCTCGACGCCTACCGTGAGCAGGCCGCGCTGCCAGACATCTCGGTGGGCTGGTCGATGGAGCGGGTCGGCGAGACCACGATCCCGGCGTACGACGGAATCCGTGGTCTCGAGTTCGCCACGCCGCTCACTTAGGCGTTGTCTGGGACGCGCCTGGCCCCGACGGCGGCCAAGGTGATTTCTAGGGGAGCTCCGGGTCCGTCGGGTCGGTCGGCGTCGGGTCCGTCGTCGGGTCGGTGGGCTCGCCCGGATCGGACGGATCGGACGGGGACGCGGTGTCGCTCGGCTTCTGGGTCGGCTCTTCCTCCGGCTTCTCGAAGTCGGAGACCACGATCGTGACCGGGTCGCCCTGGTCGGCGGCCTCGCCCTTGCCGGGGGCCGGTCGATGACCGTGCCCTTCTTTTCCTTGGTGTCCGTGCTGGAGACCACCTTGACCGTGAAACCTGCCTTCTCGATCGCCTTCTTCGCGTCGGCCTCGTTCATCCCGATCACGTCCGGGACGCTCTCGGGTCCGTCCGAGACATAGATCGTGACGTCGCTGCCGTAGGAGACGGAGGTCTCCGCACTGGGACGCTGCTCGACGACCTGGCCCTGCGGGTCGTCGGTGTCGCGCTCCTCGACGATGACGTTGAAGCCCTTGTCCCCGAGTGCCTGGCGGGCCGCAGACTCCTCCATCCCGACCACGTTGGGCACAGCCAGGTCCGGCTTGCCCGTGGAGACCAGCAGGGTCACGGTGGTCCCGGGGTCGACGAATTCGTCAGCATCGGGGTCTGTGCTGATCACCTTGCCCTTGGCGACGGTGTCACTGGCCTCGCGCTCGACGTCGGCGTCGAGCTCGACGTCGCGCAATGCCTTGGTCGCGGCGCGTTCACCCTGGCCGGCCACCCGCGGGACCTGGACCTGCTCCACGTCGTCGCCGGCCAGTTTCGGGATGAAGAATGCGCCAGCCGCGATCAGGGCGACGAGCAGGATGCCGAGGAGGATCCACAGCCCCTTGCGGCTCGACTTTGCGTCCTCCTCGTCCTCGCCGGCGACCGGCGTCGTGCCGGTCGACGTGTCTTCGGGAGCAGCTCCTGCGGCCGGGAGGTACGCCGTCTCCGAGCCCGGTGCCGCTGCGACCGCGGGCGCCTGGACCGGCCGGCCGGCCAGGTAGCGCTCGATGTCCGAACGCATCGCCGCCGAGCTCTGGTAGCGCTGGTCGAGGCGCTTGGTCAGCGCCTTCATCACGATCGAGTCGACCTCGGGAGTCAGCTCGGTGTCGTGGGTGGAGGGAGCCATTGCCGGCTCACGCACGTGCTGGTAGGCCACCGCAACCGGGGAGTCGCCGACGAACGGCGGTCGGCCGGTGAGGA
>JAKDNC010000424.1 GCA_030452025.1 Nocardioides sp.
GGTCAGGCCGTCGGCCAACGCCAGCGTAGCGCTGAGCTTGTCCGGGGCGAACCGATGCCCGGTGAGCTCGGCGAGCAGGCCGCGCATCTGGATCATGTGGTGGTCGAAGATCGGAGCGATCGCTGGATCGCAGCGCCAGAGCTCGAGCCACGCCAGCCAGATTCGCGCGTCGACGACCTCGTCGGGAGAGGCAGGAAGCAGTGCCAGGAGACCACGCGGTTCCCCGTACCCGGCCTCGGCGGCGAGGAAGCGGTGCCGCCTGTTCCGCGCAGTGTGACTGGCGCTGACCGCCAACAGACGCTCACGGCTGCCCAGGTGATGCAACACTGACGAAGCGGCGACACGGCTGACCTGCGCAACTCGACGGATGGTGAGGCCGGGAAGTCCCTCGGTGGACAGAATGTGGTTCACCGCTGCGATGAGGGCGTCGGCGCGGCTCTCGGAATCGATCAGTCGAGGCATGTCATCAGCCCATCACGATCGGGGCACTCGTGTGGTCGCTCATCCACAGGAAGAACGGGGCCGGTGAACTTCGCGCCCGGCGAAGGCGAAGGGAGTCAGGCGGGTTGTTGAAGCGTTCGTGCAAAACCGACCTTGTACGAACGTTCCAACAACGAGATGTGACCAGTCCCCAGCCTGCAGCCGTCCCAGTGAGCGAGGTCGACGGAAATCTCGGTGGCGGCTGTGTCTATCATTGACCGCGTCGAGTGAAAACTCGCGTGCTCTGGGGTCGGTGAAAACCCGAGCCGGCGGTGAAAGTCCGCGACCCGTTCACTTCGGTGAACGGTTGACCAGGTGGAACTCCTGGACCGACGGTCAAAGTCCGGATGGGAAGTGCACGCGGTGTGGTCGACGTGGAACCGCCTCCTTGGCGGAGCCACGATCAGATCCCGCCCAGGCCCCCGAGTCCGCGACCGGAGCGGGAGGCAGAGATGGCGTTCAACGAGAGCGAGAGCCGCGCAATGCGTCGTGCGATCGACATCGGCGCCACCCCCGGCGTGCCCTTGGGCCCCAACCCCCGGGTGGGATGTGTCCTCCTCAGGCCCGACGGGTCCGAGGTGGCTGAAGGCTTCCACCGTGGGGCCGGAACGTCTCACGCGGAGGTCGCGGCACTCGCCGAGGTGGAGGAGAGCGCAGGGACGACTGCCGTGGTCACTCTCGAGCCGTGCAACCACACCGGGCGAACGGGGCCGTGTGCCCAGGCATTGATCGAAGCGGGGGTGGTCCGGGTGATCTACGCGCAGCCGGACCCGACCCCCGCGGCGGCCGGGGGCGCCGAGGCGCTGCGGGCGGCCGGCATCGATGTGGAAGCCGGTCTGCACGAGCAGGACGCCCGGGCCCTCAACAAGGCCTGGACCTTTGCCCTCGAGCACCGGCGCCCGTTCGTCACCTGGAAGTTCGCCACCACCCTGGACGGTCGCAGTGCGGCGTCGGACGGCAGCAGCCGCTGGGTCTCCTCGCGGGCGGCTCGGCTCGACACTCACCGCCTGCGTGGGCTCTGCGACACCATGCTGGTTGGAGCGAACACCGTGTCGGTCGACGACCCCGAGCTGACCGTGCGCGACGAGATCGACGAGCCGGTCGAGCACCAGCCGCTGCGGGTCGTGATGGGCCGACGCGACCTTCCGGGCGACAAACGGATCTTCAACGCCAGGGCCGACACCCTGCACCTGCGCACCCGCGATCCCCGCGAGGTGCTGACCGACCTGTTCGCTCGAGACCGTCAACACGTCTTCCTCGAGGGAGGCCCGACCCTGGCCGCATCCTTCCTCCGGGCAGGCCTGATCGACGAAGTCGTGGTCTATGTGGCGCCGATGCTGCTGGGCTCCGGGAGGAATGCCGTGGGCGATCTCGGCATTGAGTCGATTGCCGGCGCACGCCACTTCGCCGTCACCGACGTCACCACCCTCCCCGGTCACGAGCCGGGAGAGGACGCCAACGTCCGCATCACGATGCAGCCCGCACCGAGGGATGGAGCTTGAATGTTCACCGGAATCGTCGAAGAGCTCGGCACCGTCGAGGCGATCGAAGCGCAGGGTGACGCCTTGCGCCTCTCGATCCGGTCCGAGGTCGTGCTCGCGGACGCCAGACCGGGTGACTCGATCGCGGTCAACGGTTGTTGCCTCACCGTGACCGAGCACGACGGCCTCATCTGGACTGCTGACGTCATGCAGGAGACCCTCGACAAGACGTCACTTCTCGGGGCGGGGCCGGGAGACCGGGTCAACCTCGAGCGGGCCGTCACCGCGCAGACGCGGCTGGGGGGCCACATCGTCCAAGGGCACGTCGACGGTGTCGGCACCGTCAGGACTCGCACCGCCAGCGAGCACTGGGAGCTCGTCGAGATCGATTTTCCTCCGGGGCTGGCCCGCTACCTGGTCGACAAGGGATCCATCACCGTCGACGGGGTCAGCCTCACTCTTGTCGAGGCACGCGACGAGTTCTTCACGATCAGCCTCATTCCCGAGACCCTGGCCCGCACCACGCTCGGCTTCCGCAAGGTGGGGGACCGAGTCAACCTCGAGGTCGACATCCTCGCCAAGCACGTCGAGAAGTTGCTGGCCAGCACGCGGGGGGAGAGGTGATGATCGAGTGGCTGTTGCACAGCACCATCCCCGTCGGTGACGGCGTCCTCTCCGTCCGTGAGGTGGTCGGCAACGTCTTCGGGCTGGCCAGCGCCTTGCTCGGGATGCGCCGACTGATGTGGGCCTGGCCGGTGGGAGTCTTCGGGAACGCCCTGTTGTTCACCGTCTTCGCCACCGGCGAGCTGAGCGGCATCACGACCGAGCCGCTCTGGGGCCAGGCCGGACGTCAAGTGTTCTTTGCCGCGGTGAGCGTCTACGGCTGGTGGACCTGGCGACAGTCCCGCCGGGCTGGCGGCGCCGTCGACGGAGGGGCGATCACGCCCCGCTGGGCCGGTCCGCGCAACCTCGCCCTGCTGGTCGCGATCGGTGCCGTCGGATACGCCGCGGCCTATGCGTTCCTCCTCCGGATCGGCTCCTGGGGTCCGGCCACGGAGGCTTGGATCCTTGCCGGATCCATGCTCGCCACCTGGGGCATGGCCCGTGGGTGGGTCGAGTTCTGGCTGGTCTGGATCCTGGTGGACGTCGTCGGTGTGACCACCCTGATCAAAGCTGGCTACTACCCGACGGCCGGCATGTACCTCTTCTACGGCGCGTTCTGCGCCCTCGGCTTCGTCACCTGGTGGCGCGCCGAACGGATCGCCTCCCGGGCGGCCGAGTCCTCCGAACAGATCGAGCCCGAAGGAGTTCCCGCATGAGTGACAAGGTCCGTCTGGACAGCGTCGAGCGCGCCATCGCCGACATTGCCGCCGGCAAGGCCGTCGTCGTCGTCGACGACGAGGAACGTGAGAACGAGGGGGACATCATCTTCGCCGCCTCGAAGGCGACCCCCGAGTTGATGGCGTTCACCGTCCGTCACTCCAGCGGCGTGATCTGCGTGCCGATGCCTTCGGACATGCTTGACCGCCTCGAGATCCCGCTGATGACGCCGCACAACAAGGACAAGCTGCGCACGGCCTACACAATCTCGGTCGACGCCCGCGATGGCGTCTCCACCGGAATCTCGGCGGCGGACCGGGCCCACACTGCCCGGGTCCTGGCCGACTCGGCCACCGAGCCGTGGGACGTGACCCGGCCCGGTCACGTCTTCCCGCTGCGCTACCGCGAGGGCGGCACACTCGTGCGA
>JAKDNC010000017.1 GCA_030452025.1 Nocardioides sp.
AGGCATGAGCACGCCAGCACGTGAGCTGCCCACAGAGGCAGACGGGCCCGACGGGCCCGTGATCGATCCGGACTACCCGGTGACTCCGGTCCCCGGGCACGCCCGCAAGTCCTTCTTCTCCCTCGCCGTGGTGCTGCTCGGCTTCACGATATTCACCCCGCCCATGCTCGCCGGCGCCCAGCTCGGTCGTGCGTTCTCGCTCGACGAGCTCATGCTGGTCATCCTGCTCGGCTCGATCGTGTTGGGCGCCTACGTCGCCGCACTCGGCTACATCGGCAGCAAGACCGGACTGACCACCGTGGTGATGGCTCGCTACAGCCTCGGCACCAGCGGCTCCAAGCTGGCCTCGATCCTGCTCGGGGGCACCCAGGTCGGGTGGTACGCCGTCATCATCGGCACCATCGGAGGACTGACCGCACAGGCCTTCGAGTGGGACTCCTATCCCGCCAAGGCAGCGGTGATGATCGTGGCCAGCGCCCTGATGTGCCTGACCGCCTGCTACGGCTACCGCGGGATGTACTGGGTCTCACTCGTCTCCACCCCCCTCATCATGGTCCTCGCCTGCTGGGTGGTGGCGAAGTCACTGGACGAGGTCGGCGGGCTCTCCGGTCTGGCCGAGATCAACCCACCCTCGTCGATGACCACCGCCGTCGCAGTGACCATCGTCGTCGGCACGTTTGTCTCCGCCGGCACGCAGGCACCCAACTGGACCAGGTTCGGCCGGACCGGCACCCAGGCCGTCTGGGCCTCGCTGATCGGGTTCCTGGTCGGCAACGGGATGATGATCCTGTTCGGTGCGATCGGGGCGATCACCTATGGCGAGGGCGACTTCGTCCTCGTGCTCTACCAGCTCGGCCTGGTCGGGTGGGGAGTGTTCCTCCTGTTCGGCAACCTCTGGAAGAGCAACGCGGACACTGCCTATGCCTTCGGGGTCGCCGGAGCGGAGCTCTTCCACAGACCGACCAAGATCCCGTTCGTGATCGGCGGCTCGGTGATCGGCACCGTGCTGGCCCTGGTCGGCGCGGAGAAGCATCTCGTCGACTACCTGGTCCTGCTGGGCATCTTCATCCCGCCGCTGGGCGGCGTGATCATCGGCGACTACTTCGCCCGCTGGCGTGGCGGGATGCCCGAGGGCACGCGACTGCCCGGGGTCAACGTCGCCAACCTGGCCATCTATGCAGTGGCCAGCGCCCTGGCGTGGCTCTCGGACCGGCTGGAGTGGGGCATCCCACCGGTTATCGGCGTCGTCGTCGCGTTGGCGCTCACCTTCGTCGTCGGCCGCATCACCACAGGACGTCAGTCGACGAATCGTCAGCCGGTGGCCTGAGCGCTGGCGATCTGGGCACTGGTCGCCCGGGCCTCACTCGACCGGCAGGCCGAGCCCCCGGGCGATCAGCATCCGCTGCACCTCGGAGGTGCCCTCGCCGATCTCGAGGATCTTGGCGTCGCGGTAGAACCGCGCGACCGGGTATTCCTCCATGAAGCCGTAGCCGCCGAAGATCTGGGTGGCGATCCTGGTTGCGGTCACCGCCGACTCCGAGGTGTAGAGCTTGGCGATCGAGGCGGCGTGCTTGAAGTCCTTGAGCGGCGCGCCACCGTCCTTCATCGCCGCGGCCCGGTAGGTCAGCATCCGTGAGGCGTGCAGCATCACCTCGAGGTCGGCGATCTGGAAGGCCACCCCCTGCTTGCGTCCGATCGGACCACCCATCGTCTGACGCTCGAGGGAGTAGCTGGTGCACAGGTCCACGCACGCCTGGATCAGGCCGGTGGCCAGAGCAGCGATCGCCACGCGTCCGTCGTCAAGGATGGCGAGGAACTGGGCGTAGCCGCGGCCACGGTCACCGAGCAGGTTCCCGGCCGGGACGTGCGCGTCCTCGAAGGAGAGCGGGTGGGTGTCAGAGATGTGCCAGCCGAGCTTGTCGTAGGCCTTCTCGGCCGTGAAGCCGGGAGTGCCGCTGGGGACGATGATCGTGCTGATCTCCGGCTTGCCACCCTCTCGTGTGCCGGTGCGGGCAGTGACGGTCACCAGCGAGGTGATCTCGGACCCGGAGTTGGTGATGAACTGCTTGGCGCCGTTGACGATCCACTCGTCATCGACCAGCTCAGCCTTGGTCTTCGTGGCGCTCGCGTCGGACCCGGCACCCGGCTCGGTGAGGCCGAACCCGGCGAGCAACTTCCCGGCGACCAGGTCAGGGAGGTGCTCCTGCTTCTGCGCGTCGTCGCCGAAGGTCAGGATCGGGTTGATGCCCAGTCCCACCCCCGCCTCAAGGGTGATGCCGATCGACTGGTCGACGCGGCCGAGCTCCTCGATGGCCAGGCAGAGTGAGGTGAACGGGCCGTCCTCCGGCGCCAGCCCCGCACCGCCGTACTCCTCCGGCGCGGTGAGCCCGAACAGGCCGAGGTCACCCATCTTGTGGACGACGTCGACCGGGAAGTGGTGGTCGCGATCCCACTGCGCAACGTGCGGCGCGATCTCGGCCTCGGCGAAGTCACGGACGGAGCGCCGGAACTCTTCGTGCTCACGGGACAGTTCGAAGGACATGACTACCTCTCGCAGGGTGGGTGGGACCGGTACCAGAATGCTCCTACGCTTACGTTGACGTAAAGCAAGGGAGCGCAGCGATGACGACCTGGACCATCCGCCAGCTGGCCGACGACTATGCCGTCAGCCTGCGCACGCTGCGCCACTACGAGGACCTCGGCCTGCTGCACCCGGCGCGCGTCGGCAGCACCCGGTTCTACGGCCAGCGCGAGCGCATCCGCCTCGAGCTGATCCTGCGCGGCAAGCGGGTCGGTTTCTCGCTCGAAGAGATCGTCACGATCGTCAACATGTACGACGAGCCACCCGGCGAAGCGGGCCAGTTGCAGTTCCTCATCGACCAGTGCCGCGTCCGTCGCACGACGCTCGAGCAGCAGCGTCGCGACATCGACGCCACCCTCGACGACCTGGAGGGCATCGAGGCCCGCTGCCGCGAGGACCTCGCTCTGCTCGGCCGGTGAGAGGCGTCCCGGAGCTTCGGCGCGGCACTCGAGTGCCGGCAGACGATGCCGCCGCTCAGGCGATCGGCTCGAATCCCCCGCCGACCCAGCCCTTCGAGAGGGCGTATGCCAAGGCGTCGCGCACGTCACCGAAGTAGTTGGGCAGAATTCTCGACGCGATCCTGAGAGGGTGACCGTCCTCGGTGTAGAGCGGGCCGCCCGAGTCGCCTGGCCTCATGTGCACGGCCACGATGTGCTCACGTGGCGTCGTCCCCCGATTCCGATGGAGCGGCCACAGGTCTGGTCCGGTCGTCATACCGGACTTGCACACCTTCGTGAAGGTGCCGACCTTGGCGTCCTCGGCCGGCAGCCCCGCCGAGACGTCGGCGCCGCGCTCAGAGGCGATCTCCACCCTGGACTCGTCGAGGACCGCGAACGCGAAGTCGTAGTAGCCGGGCTGAAGGCTCCCCGGCAATCCGGGAACGGTGCGCTCCGCGCTGACGAACTGGCCGACCTTCTGCTCATCGACCCACAGCTCGATGAGCTCGCCGGACACACTGTCTCTCGCACAGTGCGCGGCGCTCAGCGTCACGAGGCGGTCCTCGGCGTCCCTGCCGACGGCGGTGATCGTGCAGTGGTCAGCCTCCCCGACTCCCGAGTCGTGATTGATGAGGCACTGTCCACGATCGAGACCCGACACGCCGGCCGTCTGCTCAGCCAATACACTGCGATGGCACAGACATCCCTCAGACCAGGAGTTCCTTGGTGTCCGAGATCAAGCCGTTGCAGAAGGTCCTCATCGCCAACCGTGGCGAAATCGCGGTGCGGGTGATCCGCGCATGCAAGGACGCCGGAATCGACTCCGTCGCCGTCTACGCCGAGCCCGACCGCGATGCATTGTTCGTCCGCCTCGCCGACGAGGCCCACTCCCTCGGCGGCGCCACGCCCGCCGACTCCTACCTCGACATCGCGAAGATCCTCAAGGTCGCCGAGGACACCGGAGCCGATTCGGTGCACCCCGGATACGGCTTCCTTGCTGAGAACGCCGACTTCGCACGCGCGGTGATCGAGGCCGGCCTGGTCTGGATCGGCCCCGGCCCCGACGCGATCGAGAACCTCGGCGACAAGGTCAGGGCCCGCCACATCGCGGAGAAGGTCGGCGCCCCGCTGGCCCCAGGCACCAAGGACCCGCTGGCCAACGCAGAGGAAGCCGTCACCTTCGCCGAGGAGCACGGCGTCCCGATCGCGATCAAGGCCGCCTTCGGTGGCGGTGGCCGCGGACTCAAGGTGGCCCACGAGCTCTCCGACGTCGCCGACGCCTTCGAGTCCGCGACCCGCGAGGCGGTCAGTGCGTTCGGTCGCGGCGAGTGCTTCGTGGAGAAGTTCCTCGACCGCCCCCGCCACGTCGAGACCCAGTGCCTGGCCGACCAGCACGGCAACGTCGTCGTGGTCTCCACCCGCGACTGCTCCCTGCAGCGTCGCCACCAGAAGCTGGTCGAGGAGGCGCCCGCCCCGTTCCTGAGCGAGGACCAGCTCAGCCGCCTCTACGACTCCTCCAAGGCAATCCTGCGCGAGGCCGGCTACGTCGGCGCCGGGACGTGCGAGTTCCTGGTTGCCCTCGACGGCACCATCTCCTTCCTCGAGGTCAACACCCGTCTCCAGGTCGAGCACCCGGTCTCCGAAGAGGTCACCGGAATCGACCTGGTCCGCGAGATGTTCCGCATCGCCGCCGGCGAGGAGCTCGGCTACGACGACCCGGAGATCCGCGGTCACTCCATCGAATTCCGCATCAACGCCGAGGACGGCGGCTCGAACTTCATGCCGGCGCCCGGCACGCTCAGCGCCTGGAACCCGCCGTCGGGCCCCGGCGTCCGGGTCGACAGTGGCTACGAGAACGGCGAGACGATCCCGGGCTCCTTCGACTCGCTGGTCGCCAAGCTCATCATCTCCGGCCGCGACCGCACCCAGGCACTCGAGCGCTCACGCCGCGCACTGGCCGAATTCGTCGTGGACGGCATGCCCACCGTCATCCCGTTCCACCAGGCGGTCGTCAACGACCCGGCGTACGTCGGCGCCTCCACCCCGTCCGGCGAGGGCGAGTTCACGGTGTACACGACCTGGATCGAGACCGACTTCAACAACCAGATCGAGCCCTACACCGGCGACAGCGCCGAAGCCGAAGAGACCGGCGAGCGACAGAAGGTCACCGTCGAGGTCGGCGGCAAGCGTGTCGAGGTCGTCCTCCCCGGCGGCCTCGGTGGCCTGTCAGCGGGCGGTGCCTCCGGCGCCAAGAAGCCGAAGCGTGCCAAGAAGAAGGCCGGCGCTGCCGCCTCCGGTGACGCCGTCGCCTCCCCCATGCAGGGCACCATCGTGAAGGTCGTCGCCGAGGAGGGCCAGGAGGTCGCCGAGGGCGACGCCATCGTGGTCATCGAGGCGATGAAGATGGAGCAGCCCCTCAAGGCCCACAAGTCCGGCAAGGTCACCGGCCTCGACGCCGAGGTCGGCGCCACGGTCTCTCAGGGCGCAGTGATCTGCGAGATCAAGGACTGATTCGTGTCGGGCCCTCGACCCGGACCTGAAGATTTCGCCGAGACGATCCCGGAGATCGTTGCGCAGTTGCGCAAGGATCCCGTGCTGGTCGAGGACATCATGAGCAACGGTCACACGGCCGAGGTGAAGAAAGCGCTCGACGCCAAGGCCGCGGAGGCCGCCGTGCCCGTCTACGTCGTCCTCACCCGGACCCCGTCGAGTCTGCGCGCCGACAACGTCGACGAGGAGCTCGTCAGCCTCCTGCACGCACGGCTCGACGAGGACGGCGTCTATTTCGTGGCCACGAGCGAGGGCCAGGGCCAGCTCGGCGTCTGGGGAGACTTCGACTCGGCATCCGACATCGACGCGACTCTCTTCCAGGACGCACAGTGGCAGGCACTCAGCCAGATCCGCGAGGCCATCGAGCAGCCGAAGCACTATGACGGGCGGATCGACCCCGCGAACGTCGCCGAGGCGGGCGTGGTCCTCGACATTGCGGCCGACCGGTCGCTCGATGACTCGGTCCGGCCCCTGACCGAGCAGCAGGTCGACTTCTACAACAACCAGACGTGGACCGAGCATCCGGTCAACTTCGAGAGGGTCGAGCCTCCCGACGTCGAGCTGGCGGCCATCGTGGCGACCGCGGTCGGGCTCACCATGGGTGTGGTCGCCTATCGCCTGCTCCGGGCGTGGGCGGCCTGGCGCAGTGGCGACCGACGGCCCGGCCCCGACACCTCGACCACGGCAGCCGAGGACCTCGAGCGACTCCGCAGCCGGGTCGACAGCTCCCTGGCGCTGATCGATCGCCGCATGAAACGCATCGACGTGCCCCTCGACCGCGTCGATCTCGCCCGGAACAGCAGGGACACCGCCTTGCGGCTGCGAGACTCCGAGGAGGCCCTCGACGTGGTCGGCGCGCTCGTGCTGGCACGGACCGGGGCGCACGCCATCTCCGCGAAGGGTGCGAAACTCTACCGCTGCTGCTACGTGAACCCGCTGCACGGCGAGGGCCGACACACCGCCGAGATCGGCGCCGGCCTCGACGTCCCGGCGTGTGCCGATTGCCGTGACTCGCTGGCCGCGGGCCGCACCCCAGATGCGCTCATCGAGGTGCGGCCGCTGGCCCGCGACCAGCCCTTCTACGTCGGCGACTCGGGGTGGGCGCGGACGGCTTCGGCGCGATCGAGGACGAGCTGTGGTCCGCTGTCGAGGAGGCTCGACGATGAGCGCACTGCGACGTGGCGTCACCCACTTGATCCTCGCCGTCGTCATCGGTGGCACGGCCGGCTGGGGTGCCGTCGCGGGACTCTCCGCGTGGCGCCACCACCAGATCACCTCCGACCCGGCCCAGTCGCTGCCTCCTCCCGGCACCCGCGTGCAGAAGGCGATCGACGCGATCCGCGAGGACGGGGTCTACGTGTCTCCCGACGGCCGCGACATGGTCGACCGGGCCGGGGAACGGAAGATCGAGAAGGCGGTCGCGGACAGTCACCGGCCGGTCCACGTCATCGTGTGGGCCCCCAGCACCCAGGACGGCGACTGGCTCCAGGTCGATGAGCAGCTCGAGCGCGAGTTCGACGGCGAGGATGCCCTGATCTACGTCTGGGAGGGCCCCGAGGCCGGCGACGTGGTCGAGGTCGGTCGGACCCTGGACTACCCCGGCTCCCTAGACACCCAGCGCAACCTCACCTATTCCAGCGACTTCGTCGGTGACCCGGCCACCAAGCTGTCCGAGGCCGCGCTCGCCACCAAGCGCGCCACCTGGGACGAGCTCCCGGAGCCCGACAGCCGGGGCAGCCTGGCCGCCGGCGGAGTGGTCATCGGGATCCTTCTGGCGGTGGGCGCGATCGCGGTGATCTGGGTGGTGATGTTCGGGGTCCGCGTGTGCAGTGGTGGTCGCCTGCGCATTCCCGGGCAATGGACGTGGACGGAAGGAGCCGACCGTGGCTGAGGACCCCCTAGACACGATTCACGCTGCGCTGCAGAAGACCGGGATCTACATCCATCCCTCGCTGGAGAATCAGTTCACCAAGGAGCAGGTCACCAAGATCCGGGCGAACATCGCCGCCCACGCCGAGCCGGTCTACGTCGTCGCCTGGCCGCTGCGCGAGAGCGACAAGTTCAACGGCAACACCGCTGACCTACTCACCCGACTGCACGACGCGCACCCCGAGCCGGGGGTCTACGTCGCGACCACCACCCGACTCACCACCGACACGCTCGGCATCGAGCTCGAGGGGCGCCAGTGGGGCGTCGGTTCCGGCGACGGCGACCTGTCGCCGTACCAACTGCTCAGCGCGGTCCGCTACACCGAGCCCGACACCCTGGGTGCCGCGTTCGTGCAGGCGACCGACCTCCTCAACCAACCCGTCGAGCAGGTCGTCGAGGAGTACGACGACGCGTACGCCGCATACCGCGAGGAGCACCCTCCCTCCACCGGCGGCGACGGCTCCGGCCCGAGCACCGCTGTTGCCGTGACGGAGCGGCCGATCGCGGCGCGGGTGGTCGGCGTACTCGTGGTGGTCGTACACCAGGTCCGCACACGACTGCGGAGACAGGAAGGCCGGGGACAGGCACATGTACTGCCCCCCTCCGCGATGGCCCAGATCCGGCAGGCCCATGACCGCAAGCTGGACAAGCGCGCGCGGGCGGACGTGCTCGCGCTCGGTGAGGCGATCGACCAGGGCGAGATCACCGAGTCGGGGAACTCCGCCGCCTGGCGGGCCGCCCTGGACCACTACGACGCCGCGCGCCGACTCCTGCGCAGTGTGGAGGATCCCGACGTCCTCGACGTGATCGGCGCAATCGTGCTCAGCGACAACGGCCGGCGTGCGCTGGAGGCGGCCCAGCGGGGCAAGACGTTCACCGCTCCGACCCGCTGCTTCCTCAACCCTCTGCACGGCGTCACCGGTGACCATCGCGCCGTGGAGCGCGACGGCCGCTCGGTGCAGGCGCCCCTGTGCCGCGCCTGTCGCGACGCGCTCACCAAGGGCACCACCCCCGACATCCTCGACGTCGAGCGGCGAGGCAAGGCGGTGCACTACTTCGACAGCGGCTCGGAGCCGTGGGCCTCGACCGGATTCGGCGCCCTCGAGACCGACCTCGTCACCCGACTGCAGACGAAGAACTAGATGCGCAGCGGAGGCCGTCCGGTCCACCGGACGGCCCCCCTCTCACGCTCCCTCCCAGGGGGGTGAGTCCTCACCGGCCAGCGCCGCGATGGAGCACGCGGACCGGCACGTTCGAGCGACGGAGGTCACACTACCGCGAGCTCGTGAAGCCGACGCTGTCGGCCAGCGCGGCGAGTTGGAAGTCGTAGAGGGCACCGGTGTCGGCGAAGGTGTCACTGCCGTACAGGCCAAACACCTCGGCGCTGACGCAGCCGATCATGGCCGCCCACACCGTGGCTGCGCGGGCGAGCACCGCGTCGGGAACCCGCACCCCCAGCTCGAGGCGGATCGTCTCGAGGTCGTCGGACAGAGTAGCCGGGACCTCGACCTCATGAAGTGCGAGCTGCCCGTCGTGGTGGGCGACGTCCCAGATCCCGATCAGTCGACGGACCACCCGGGTGCCGGGGCCGGTCGTCCGCTCATCCGGTGCGCGATAGCCGGGGACCGGGCTGCCGTAGAGCAATGCATAAGTGGCCGGCGATGCCAGGGCCCAGGCGCGCAGGGCGTGGGCAGCGAGCAGGAACTGCCCCCGGAAGTCGCCGACCGGGGCCTGGGACAGGGCCGCGTCGACCGCATCGCCGAGCTCGTCGAAGCCGTCGACGACGAGCAGGGTGAGCAGGTCGTCGCGGTTGGCGACGTAGCGGTAGACCGCTGACGGGACCACCCCGAGATCGCGCGCCACGGCACGCAGGGAGAGGGCTGCTGCTCCGTTCTCGACGAGGTGTGCGCGGCCAATCCGGATGATGTCGTCCATGGTCTGGGCCCGCGCCCGCTGTCGGGGGGTCTGTGGCATGCCCCCATCGTGGAACTGATCAAGATCACTGTCAACAAATGTGAACACTGCTCTTGCATTTCTCTGCATCGCCGATCACACTCGAAACGAGAACACCGTTCTCTGTTTTGTTTTGGGTCTCCCTTCCACCACACCCATCGAGGAGCTCGTCATGAATCAACTCCACGTCGTCACCGGCGCTGGTCCTGTCGGCAGCACGGTCGCCCTCCAGCTGGCCGAACAGGGACACCATGTCCGCCTGCTCACCCGCTCGGGAAGCGGCCCCGACCATCCGTCCGTCGAACGTCGCCGTGCCGACGCGTCGAACCGCGCCGACCTCGCCGCCGCATTCGACGGAGCGGTCGCCGTCCACCACTGCATCCACGGCTCCGCGTACGCCGCCGACACCTGGCGCAGGGAGCTACCCCGAGCCGAACGGGCCGTGCTCGTCGAGGCTGGTGTCGCCGGCGCCGTGGTCATCTTCCCCGAGAGCCTCTACTCCTACGGACAGGTGGACGGACCCATGACCGAGGACAGCCCACGCAACGCGACGCGAGGAAAACTCGGCGTACGCACCGAGCTTCTGCGTGAGAGGGAAGCCTCGGCCACCCCGACCGTCAGCGTCGCCGCCTCGGACTTCTACGGCCCACTGGTCCGCAACGCCCACGCCGCGCAGCGGATGGTCCCGACCGTGCTCGCTGGCGCCACGATGCGGGTGCTGGGCAGCCCCGACCAACCGCACTCCTGGACCTATGTCCCTGATCTGGCCGCCGCGATGATCCGGACCGCCGCCTCACCGGAGCTGTGGAACACCGTGTTGCACGCGCCCACCGCAGGTCCGCTGACCCAACGCCAGCTGGTGCAGATGTACGCCGACGCGGCGGGTGTCCCGGCGCCGAGGATCGCCTCCATCCCGGTGTGGGCGATGCAGGCCCTGGGCGCCGTGCACCCCGGGACCCGCGAACTGGCCGAGACCGGCTACATGTTCACGGCGCCGTTCGTGCTCGACTCCTCCCGGAGCCAGCGTCTCCTCGACATGGCGCCGACCCCGCTCGAGGTCGGCGCGAAGGCGACCGTCGACTGGTGGCGCCACGAGATCGAGGACCGCGCTACGGACAGGTGATTCCCACCAGGAGGCGACGCCGATAGCGTGCATCCCATGTTCACAAAGGTCCTGGTGGCCAACCGTGGAGAGATCGCAATCCGAGCTTTCCGCGCGGCCTATGAAATCGACGCCCGCACAGTGGCCGTCTTCCCGCACGAGGACCGTTGGTCCGAGCACAGGTTGAAGGCCGACGAGTCCTACGAGATCGGGGACCTGGGCCATCCGGTCCGGGCCTATCTCGACCCCGAGGGCATCGTCGAGGTCGCGGTCAAGGCCGGCGTGGACGCGATCTACCCCGGATACGGCTTTCTCTCGGAGAACCCCGCACTGGCCGAGGCCTGCGCCGCCGCCGGGATCACCTTCATCGGCCCCAGCCCCGAGGTCCTCACCCTGACCGGCAACAAGGCCAGGGCGATCGCGGCGGCCAAGGCAGCCGGCGTGCCCACCCTGGCCGGCGTCGCCCCGTCCACCGACGTCGACGAGCTGGTCGCGGCGGCAGAGGCGATTCCCTACCCGCTGTTCGTCAAGGCCGTCGCAGGTGGCGGCGGCCGCGGGATGAGGCGCGTCGACGACGGCGGCGCCAACGGGGCGGACCTGCGCGAGGCGATCGAGACCTGCATGCGCGAGGGCGAAGGCGCCTTCGGCGACCCGACCGTGTTCATCGAGCAGGCCGTGGTCAACCCGCGCCACATCGAAGTGCAGATCCTCGCCGACGGTGCCGGGAACGTCATCCACCTCTTCGAACGGGACTGCTCCGTGCAGCGCCGCCACCAGAAGGTGATCGAGCTCGCCCCGGCACCCAACCTGGACCCCGGGATCCGCGCCAGCATGTGCGCCGACGCGGTCCGGTTCGCGAAGGAGATCGGCTACTGCAACGCCGGCACGGTCGAGTTCCTGCTCGATGAGTCCGGGAGCTATCACTTCATCGAGATGAACCCGCGCATCCAGGTCGAGCACACCGTCACCGAGGAGATCACCGACGTCGACCTCGTGCAGTCCCAGATGCGGATCGCCTCCGGCGAGACCCTCGAGGACCTCGGACTCCCCCAGGACGCCATCTACGTGCGCGGCGCCGCACTGCAGTGCCGGATCACCACCGAGGATCCGGCCAACGGGTTCCGCCCCGACACCGGCAAGATCACCACCTACCGCTCCCCCGGCGGCCCCGGCGTACGCATCGACGGCGGCACGGTCTACACCGGCGCCGAGGTCTCGGCCCACTTCGACTCGATGCTGGCCAAGCTGACCTGTCGTGGGGCCACGTTCGAGAAGGCCGTCGAGAAGGCACGGCGCGCGGTTGCCGAGTTCCGCATCCGCGGCGTCGAGACCAACATCCCGTTCCTCGAGGCGGTCCTCACCGACCCGGACTTCATCGCCGGGAACGTCACCACCAGCTTCATCGAGGATCACCCACAGCTGCTCTCGGTCCGGTCCAGTGGTGACCGCGGCACCAAGCTGCTGTCCTACCTCGCGAACGTCACCGTCAACCAGCCGAACGGGCCTGCACCGACCCGCATGGACCCGGCGAGCAAGCTCCCGGAGATCGATCTCGAGGCATCCGCGCCCGACGGCTCACGGCAACTGCTGCTCGAGCACGGACCCGGGGAGTTCGCCCGTCGACTCCGCGCCCAGGAACGGGTGGCGGTCACCGACACCACCTTCCGCGACGCCCACCAGAGCCTCCTGGCGACGCGGGTCCGCACCCAGGACCTGCTCGCCGTGGCCGGCCACGTCTCCCGGATGACCCCCGACCTGTGGTCGCTGGAGGCGTGGGGCGGGGCGACCTATGACGTCTCCCTGCGGTTCCTGGCCGAGGACCCGTGGGAGCGACTCGCGTCGCTGCGCGAGGCAGTGCCCAACATCTGTCTCCAGATGCTGCTGCGCGGACGCAACACCGTCGGCTACACGCCGTACCCCACCGCGGTCACCGACGCGTTCGTGGAGGAGGCGGCCGCAACCGGCATCGACGTCTTCCGGATCTTCGACGCCCTCAACGACGTCGAGCAGATGGTCCCGGCCATCGAGGCGGTCCACAAGACCGGTACGTCGGTTGCCGAAGTGGCCCTGTGCTACACCGGCGACCTGTCCGACCCGGACGAGAAGATCTACACCCTCGACTACTACCTGAAGCTGGCCGAGCGGATCGTCAACGCCGGCGCCCACGTGCTGGCGATCAAGGACATGGCCGGGTTGCTCCGCGCCCCCGCGGCCCGCCGCCTGGTCACCGCGCTGCGCAGCGAGTTCGACCTGCCGGTGCACCTGCACACCCACGACACCGCGGGCGGCCAGCTCGGCACGCTGCTCGCGGCCATCGACTCCGGCGTGGACGCCGTGGACGCGTGCTCGGCGGCCCTGGCCGGCACGACCTCCCAGCCGCCGCTGTCCGCGCTGGTCTCGGCGACCGATCACTCCGAGCGGGAGACCGGCCTCTCCCTCGATGCGGTCTGCGCGCTGGAGCCCTACTGGGAGGCGACCCGTCGGGTCTACGCACCCTTCGAGTCGGGCCTGCCCTCCCCCACGGGCCGCGTCTACACCCACGAGATTCCCGGCGGCCAGCTCTCCAACCTGCGCCAGCAGGCGATCGCCCTCGGCCTCGGTGAGAAGTTCGAGCAGATCGAGGACATGTACGCCGCGGCGAACGACATCCTCGGCAACATCGTGAAGGTGACCCCGTCCTCGAAGGTGGTCGGTGACCTGGCCCTGCACCTCGTGGCGGCCGGCGCCGACCCGGCGGAGTTCGCCGAGGACCCGGCGTCCTTCGACATTCCGGACTCGGTGATCGGCTTCCTGAGCGGCGAGCTGGGCGACCCGCCCGGCGGCTGGCCCGAACCGTTCCGCACCAAGGCCCTCGAGGGCCGCTCGGTGAAGAAGACAGCCACAGAGCTGACCCCGCAGCAGAGCGCCAGGCTGGAGACGGACCGCCGTACCGCCCTGAACGAGCTGCTCTTCCCCGGTCCGGCCGCGGAGTTCGCGGAGTCCCGGGAGAAATACGGCGACACCTCGGTGCTCTCGACCATCGACTTCCTCTATGGCCTCAGGTCCGGGGACGAGCGCGAGGTCACCATCGAGCGCGGCAAGCGACTCATTGTCGGGCTGCAGGCGATCAGCGAGCCCGACGAGCGCGGCTATCGCAACGTGATGACGCTGCTCAACGGACAGATCCGCCCGATCAACGTCCGCGACCAGAGCGTTGCCTCCAAGGTGGCCGCAACCGAGAAGGCCGCCCCGTCCGACAAGTCACAGGTCGCGGCCCCCTTCCAGGGCGTCGTCACGATCACCGTCGCCGAGGGTGACACCGTCGCTGCCGGAGACGTGGTCGCGACGATCGAGGCGATGAAGATGGAGGCCTCGATCACCGCACCGGTGGGCGGCACCGTCTCCCGCCTTGCGCTCAGCGGCACGGTGTCTGTCGAGGGCGGAGACCTGATCCTCGTCCTCTGAGAGCAGGGACCCGCCCAAGAAGGACTCCTCCCGGCGGTGGCGGGTGCCGATCCGTCCCGGGGACATCATCGCCGAAAGTTGACCCAGGTCGACTTCAGACCCAGGACGCTGCGCAGTTCGTCGCCCGAGATCGTCACGGTCTTCTTCGGGCCGCGCAACTGCATCCTCTCGATCCGGCCCCGCCACTGACCGTGGCCGTCCCGACGGGTCACCCTGATCGACTTCAGGTTCCCGATCCCCCACGCCCTCTCGATGCGCGCCACGTTGATCTTCATGCTCCATCTGTGGTTCGCGTTGCCGGGCCATGCGTCGTAGGGGTCCCGCTTCGCGGGGAGGTAGGGGAACTGGTTGGCCGTGGTCCAGCCGCCACTGCTCGAGCTGAACTGGGTGAACGCGGCTGCACCACGGTGGCGCAGGATCTGGAACCGGGTGGCGTTGACGGCCCGGTTGGCCAGCGGATGCTCGGCGTCGTAGCCGCCGTACACCTGGCACTGGGTGGTGTCACAGAGCTGGTAGTGGGACTTGCCACGGTGGTTGATCTCGTACGCCGCGTAGGTGCGTGCCGCGACGGCCTGCGCCCGGACGGCGGCCGGCGACCACGAGGCGGGCACCTCCCGGGGGAGGACGCCCTTGACGTAGTTCTCGAGGGTCAGGATGTTGATGGTGTCCCGATCGCGCCGGTCCCGTGAGCCGGTCGGCCGGGCCGAGGCCAACTGCCCGCGGTAGAGGGTCGTCCCGTGGTCGTGGTGGAGCCTGATCGGCTTGCCGGCTGCGGTGAAGACTCCCTCACCGCGCAGCGCTCTCCAGCGGTGCCAGCGGTTCGTCCTGAACCCGATGACGGTCTTGCCCCGGGGATTCACGTTGATCCGCCACAGCCGGGCGCCGTTCCTGGGCAGGACAGTGATCTTCCCGGTGCCGGTGTCGAGGATCTTGAGCCGGTGACGCGGCGAGACGATCACGTCGCGGGAGGTGTCGGCACCGATGAGGACCCGGACCTTGCCGTGGCGCCGCCCGGTGGTCGTGCCCGGGTAGTAGAAGGACACGATCTGACGCCAGGACAGGCCCTTGCGGGCGGCCCCTTCCGCGCCGTACTGCGACATCCCGTGGCCGTGGCCGTAGCCGTGACCCACGATCGTGATGCGGCCCTTGGCCGGGATGAGATAGACCTGATTCACACGACTGGAAGCGGCCGAAGCGGAGGGACCGGGCAGGACCGTGGCAATCAGCACGGCAGCGGTCAGCACGGCAGCGGTCAGCAGGGCAGCGGTCAGAGTGAGAAGTTCGCGTCGCATGAACGCGATCCCAGCACGGGCCCGACCGAGCGTCCACGGAACCGGCGAATCACAGGAATGTGGTTCACCGCGACCCGGCTAGAGTCGTTCCATGGTTCCGTTGATGATCCTGATCGCCATCGTTGCGGTGGTTGCCCTGGCCGTCTCCACGAGCAGGGAACGCACCCGCAAGCAGCAAGCTGCCGATGATGCCCTGCACAAGGTCAGGCGGGTCGCCGAAGAGGACACCACGAAGTTCGGTGAGGAGCTGCAGGAGCTGCACATCGACACGCTCGCGACCGAACTGAATGTGGCGATGCGGCAGGACTACCAGCGTGCCCTGGACTGCTATGAGGACGCGAAGCAGATGCTCCTGGAAGCGAAGGAACCTGAGGACATCTCCGAGGTGACCAAGACGCTTGAGGACGGCCGATATGCGCAGGCGTGCGTGCTGGCCAGACAGAGCGGCGACGACCTGCCGCAGCGTCGCTCCCCCTGCTTCTTCAACCCGGCCCACGGCCCGGCACAGACCGACATCGAGTGGGCCCCGGCCGGTGGCGTCAAGCGTGAGGTCCCGGTCTGCTTGGCCGACGCCGAGCGGGTCGAGGTCGGCGCGGACCCAGACACCCGTCGGGTGCGGGACGGCAACCGGATGGTGCCTTGGTACGAAGGTGGCCCCGGGTACAGCTCATATGCCAACGGCTACTACGGCTCCTACGCCATGAACGGTCTCTTCCCCGGGTTCCTGATCGGCTCGATGATGGCAGGCATGTGGAGCCCCGACGCCACCGGCGGTGAGCTCGGTGGTGGCGATGACTGGTCCGGCGGAGATCTCTTCGGAGGCGGCGACGGGTCCGGGGACATGGGAGGCGACCTGGGAGGCGACCTGGGTGGTGGCTTCGGTGGTGGCGACGGCGGCGGCTTCTTCGACGGCTTCGGCTTCTGAGCCGACGCGCGACCGCCCGCATCGTTGGTCGGGTGCCGCCAAAGTCTCAGGACTGGACCACGCGCTTCTGCCACACGGCCAGCCGGCCTTCATCGGCACCGTGCTCGAGCAGCCAGCCGGCCGCCCCGTCAGCGCCGCCGTCGAGCACTTCCACGACCTCGGTGATGGCCTTCTCCGGCGCGAGCAGCCACTCGGCTCGAACCGTGTGCGCACGTCCACCGCGTTTGTGGACCCAGCGGTCCTGCAGCGCCTGCATGTTCTCCGCGGTCGCGACGTAGTCGGCGATCACGGCCTCCGGCTCCACTCCAGCAGCCAAGAGCAGCGACGCGGTCACGACGCCGGTGCGATCCTTGCCGGCAGCACAGTGGATGAAGGTGGGGCCTTCGAGCGAGGAGTCGCCGACGATGTCGACGACCGCCGCAACCCGACGAGGCACCGCTGCGAGGATGAACTCGTAGAGATCCCGCAGATCCCCCTGCGCCTTCAGGTTGTCGGGCACCGCCGCGGCATGAATCGGGTGGTGGTGGAACGTCGTACCCTCGGGCCACTCGACGCCGACCTTGGCGAGCTCCGCATCGGAGCGCAGGTCGATCACGGCGGCCGGAGGCCACACCGAGACGCCCGCGGGCGCCACGTCATCGGAGTACGGCGCGTCCCCGCGGTAGAGGACGCCAGATCGGGTCGTGCCGCCGCCGCGCACCGGAAGGCCGCCCACGTCACGCAGGTTGACCAAGGCATTGAACGAGGACGGCTGCTTCACAGGAGACATGCCTCCAGTCTGGACTCTCCACGGGCCCCCTGGCAGGTTGAATTGATCACACCTGGTGCAGTCGGCGGGCTGCCTCGGCCACCGAACCGGAGACCGACGGATAAACAGTGAAGACCTGGGCGAGCTGGTCGGCGGTCAAGGACTCCCCCACCGCGATGGCGACCGGGTGGATCAGCTCGGAAGCACGCGGCCCCACGACGACACCACCGACGACGATGCGGGTGCCCGGACGGCAGAAGAGCTTCACGAAGCCGTCCGTGACGCCCTGCATCTTGGCGCGCGGGTTGCCGGCCAGCGGCAACATCACGGTCTCGACGGCGATCTCGCCTGCGTCGACGGCCTTCTGGGACCAGCCGACGGTGGCGATCTCGGGGGCGGTGAAGACGTTGGAAGACACCTTCTTCAGGTCCAGCGGAGTGACCGCGTCACCGAGGAAGTGCCACATCGCGATCCGTCCCTGCATGCCGGCCACGGAGGCGAGCATGAGCACGCCGGTGCAGTCGCCGGCCGCGTAGACGC
>JAKDNC010000018.1 GCA_030452025.1 Nocardioides sp.
AATGCTTCGCCGTCGCTGCCGAGCCCGTAGCGACCGCCTGGTTCGAGGTCCACAACTCGCAGTACGACGCCAGCGTGGCCTTCTACCGGGACGCCTTCGACTGGAATGTCCACGTGAGCAGCGACACCGACGACTTCCGCTACTCCACCCACGGCCGTGAGGAGACGGCGTACGCCGGGATCATGGACGCCTCGCGGTCTCTGGCCCCGGACGCCCCGTCACGCTGGCTGCTCTACATTGCGGTGAGGGACGTGGAGGCCACGGCCACACGAGCGGCGGAGCTCGGCGGGTCCGTCGAGGAGGCACCCCAAGACACCCCCTTCGGACGGATGGCGACCATCAGCGACCCGTGCGGGGTCACTCTGAAGCTCGTCGCCTCCGGCCCTTCCTGACAGCTTGACGTCGGCCACGGCTCTTCACGAAGGGGTTGGGGCCGTGGCCGGTCTTCATGGTCTCGCGCAGGGTTTCCAGGATCGCGTCGTCACAGCGTCCGATGATGAACTCGGAGAGCTCACGCAGCTGGGCACCCGAAGCTTCCTGATCCTCTCCGGTGAGGATCTCGTAGCGGAGCTCCACGACCTTCTCGGGCCTGGTGGTCCGCAGGAACTCCTGGATCTCCTCGACCCGGTGAATCTCAGCGAGGGCCTCCTCCGGATCGCGCTGCTGCCAGAAGCCGGAGCCGGTCACGGCTGCGTGGTCTCGCTGGTTGAGGACGTACTTGACGCCCGGGAACACCTGCTCGAAGAACGTGAAGAAGCCCTCGAACTCACCGGTCTCGATCAGGTGCCAGGCCACTTCCTTGAAGCCGATCACGTCGAGTTCATCGCGCCCGACGTCGCCGAGCATCTGCGACACCAGAAGCTGCCGGGTGAGGGCCACGATCTTGGCCGGCTTGACCTCGCGCAGGCCGTAGAAGGCGGAGGTCTCGTTGGCCGAGCCGTGTTGGACGTGCTTGCGCCGAAATGTCCGAGCCCGCTCCCACGCCCGGAAGAAGTGGACCACGAAGAGTCCGTTCTCGCCGCGCATCAGGGTGCGCGGGAGCGAGTTGAGCAGCCCCTGCACGAGCGTCGATCCGGAGCGACCGTAGGTCACCACGAACGCGAATTCGGGGTTCTTCACTGCTCTGGCACGACGAAACGGTCGGCGCAACTCTTCTCCTAGATCAATCCGCGCAGGCGGGTCGGAATGAGGTGGACGGGTTCCTCACGCATCGCTCGGACCTGTCCCTGCTTGCGGGTGCGGAACTCCCCCGGAGACTCCTCGAAGACCACCGACGCCAGGTCGGCGGCCGTGGGGTCGAACTCGGTGAGCGTGACCGGATCGATCCTCGCCGAGACCTCCTCAAGCAGGGCGACCATGTCGTCGCCGGAGCGGGACCAGCTCGACTTGGCTGCCCGTCCGTCGATGCTCACCATCTCACTGCGCCGGTCCGAGATCACCTTGAGCTGGTCACGGTCGGCGAACTTGAGGTGCAGCATGAAGAGCTCGGAGTCGACGGCGAACGGCGCGGCGATGCCATGGGAAGCGTGCCGCCATGGCGCAGCCACCCGCTTCACCGAGGGCTTGCACATCAACGGCACGAACGTCGCGTAGTGGCGCTGGTCGAGCAGCGGCAGGTCAGGATCGAGCGGCTTCTCCGACTCCGTGTGATGGACCACGTTGAGCGCCATCGGCGCGATCGCGCCACCCGCCCGGCGGGCGAGGAGCTCCGGGACCGAGGAGTACGACGCGGGGTCGGCCACCAGGAACTCGTCGGCGTCGACCATCACCACCCAGTCGTAGACCGCGAGGAGTCCCGAGGCGATGCCACTGAGCAGGCCCATCCGCGCGGTCTCGTAGCCCTTGCGCCCGGGAAGGGCCGGCAGCCGGTGCACGGTGCACGGCAGGTCGTCGGTCGATCCGTCGGAGCTGTTGTCGTCGAGGACGACCAGGTTCTCCATCCCGACCTGAGCGGAGTAGTGGGCGATCCACCGGGGCAGCGCCGTCGCCTCATCGCGCACCATCGTGATCACTGCGACGGTGGGAAGCGATGTCGTGACGGCGTCATCGTCGGGCCAGTCGACCTGGTTCTTCGGTCGTCGACGGAGGGCTCGCATGGGCTGAACGCTATCGCACCCCTGCCGTTCGTCTGGCAGCCGCCGAGTCGGGGAAACGCTTGTCGAACCGAGCGAAGAGCAGGTCCGCGAAGCGGGGCGCGACGAGGTTCAGCATCTCGACCGTCGACCCGGTGAGGGTGTTGACGGTGATCGGTCGGTCCTCGAGGGCACGCACGATCTTCTCCGCGGCGCGCTCAGGTGACTCCGCCCGGGCAGCGGCGTAGGCCTCGGTCGGCGCCACCATCGGGGTCCGGACCAGTGACATCCGGACGTTGGTGAAGCTCACGTTGTCCTCGAACGCCTCGCGGCCGGCGATCCTCGAGAAGGTGTCGAGGGCGGTCTTCGAGGCGATGTAGGCGGCGAACTTGGGGGCCTTGATCTGGACTCCCCAGGTCACCACGTTGACCACGTGGCCGAACCGTTGCGCACGCATCGCAGGAAGCAGGCCCAGCGTGAGTCGCACCGGGCCGAGGTAGTTGACCGCCATCGTCCGCTCGAAGTCGTGTGCCCGGTCGTGCGACAGCTCAAGGGACCGCCTGATCGAGCGGCCGGCGTTGTTGACCAGGTAGTCCACGGCGCCGTGATGGGCCAGGGCCGACTCGACCAGCGCGTCGATCGCGTCACCGTCGGTCAGGTCGGCCACGTGCGCGGATGCGCTGCCTCCCTCGGCCGTGATCGCGTGGCGCACCCGTTCAAGCTCCTCGGGCCGGCGCGCGACCAGAAGCACGGTCGCGCCGCGGCGGGCGACGGCGTACGCCGTGGCCTCACCGATACCGGACGAGGCACCGGTGATCAGGACCGTGCGGCCGGCCAGCGGGCTGCGGCCGGGAATGACCCGGTCCACGACATGTCGCCTCACCAGAGCGGTCGGGGTGAGCAGGAGGGCTCTCAGATCGTTTCCCACCGGAACAGTCTCGCAGCAATGGCGGTCAGGACCGTGGCGAAGGCGAGCAGGATCAGCATCGGCAGCAGCGCCGCCCCCGGCCCCTCACCCCGGACCATCACGTCGAGCATCCCGTCGTTGAGGTGTCGCAACGGGAGCGCCTTGGAGAGCCCCTGCAGCCACCCCGGGGCGCCGTCGAGCGGGAAGAAGGACCCGCTGAGGAAGGCCATCGGAAGCACCAGGAAGTTGGCCATGTTCACCGCTCCCTCCGTTGTCTTGGCAACCGCACCGGAGAGCAGTCCGATGGCCATGAAGCAGAGCGTCCCGCACATCACCAGTGGGACCGACATCCACCACGAACCGGTCAGGGTGAGCCCGAAGCCGGCGGTTCCGATGCCCAGGAAGATCGCCGTCTGGACGAGTGCGATCAGGATCGTGGCGACGATCCGCGCGCCGACCACTGTGTGGGCCGGCACCGGCGAGAGCTGGATCCGGCGCAGCAGCTTGCTCTGCCGCCAGCCGTTGAGGGTGGCCGCCGCACCGAACGCCGCACTCATTGCGATCGCCCACCCGAGCAGCCCCGGGGTCACGAAGTCGATCATCTGCAACGAGTCGTCCTCGACGCCCTCACCCTCGAAGGTGAACTTGGGCGGCTCGCCGGTGACGGCGACGTTGGTCCCGTCGACGAAGGCCTGCAGAATGCCCTGGATGGTCGCGGACTTCACTTGGTCGGTCTTGGTGTAGTGCGCGACCAGGGTGTCGCCCCGCTGCTCCAGCACCAGGTCGAGATCGCCCTTGCGAACCTCCTCGATAGCGGCGTCGCGCTCTCTCTCGTCCACCTCGTCGGTCACGTCGAAGGAGTCGTCGAACGCCTCCCGCGCCGGCTTCGGCAGGTTGTCGACCAGGGAGATGTCACCGATGGTCTTGGTCTCGATGGGCGACTGCTCGGTGTTGTTGAAGATCCCGCCGAAGAGGACGAGGAACATCAGCGGGAAGATGATGGCGAAGAAGACCGAGGCCCGATCCCGGATGAAGCCCTTGAGGACTGCGACGGCAATCGCGTTGAACGCCTTCATGCGCGGTACTCCCGCCCGGTCACGTCGAGGAAGACATCCTCGAGGGTGGCAGCCCTCACCCGCAGTCCGTCCAGCAGCTTGCCGTTGGCCAGGAAGGTGAGCACCTCCGAGGGCTGCCGGGTGGTCAGCACCAGGTCCCCGGCCTCCTCCGCTGCCTCGTCGACACCGGAGATGGCAGCCGCCTCCTGCATGGTCAGGTCGGCGTTCGTGATCGAGATCCGCACCGGGGCATCGAGCCCGCGGACCAGCTCGGCCGGGGAGCCGAGCTCGAGGATCCTTCCGCGGTCCATGATCGCGACCCGGTCGCAGAGGATCTCGGCCTCGTCCATGTAGTGGGTGGTGAGGATGACCGTGCGGCCGTCGTCGTTGAGCCCCGAGAGCAGGTCCCAGAGGTTGCGCCGGGCCTGCGGGTCGAGCGCGGCGGTCGGTTCGTCGAGGAAGACCACCTCGGGGTCGTGGACCAGGGCACAGGCGATGGCCAGCCGCTGCGCCTGACCGCCGGAGAGCTTCTCGGCCCGGACAGCTGCCTTCTCCGTGAGGCCCACCCGCTCGAGCCACTCGTCGCCGCGAGCGCGGGCCACTCCGTACATCGCCGCGAAGGTATGGATCTGCTCTCGCGCCGTGAGGCGCTCGAAGAAGGCCGAGGCCTGCAGCTGCACGCCCACCCGTGGAAGCAGCGCCTGGTTTCTGGGCCAGGGTGAGGACCCCAGCAGCGTGACCGTTCCCGAGTCCGGCTTCCGGAGGCCCTCGATCATCTCGAGCGTGGTGGTCTTGCCGGCTCCATTGGGACCGAGGATTCCGAAGAACTCCCCTTCGCCCACCTCGAAGCTCACCCCGTCGACTGCCTTGAGCTCTCCGTAAGCCAGAGCGAGATCCGTGACCTCGATGGCGTTCATGGCCACGACGCTATCCCAGCTCTCACCCACGCAATTGCCCCGGCCGTGCGGGTCAGTTCGCCAGAAGTCCGCGCACCACTCGCAGGCCCACCGACATCCGCGCCAAATCGGCGTCGTCGTCGCGGCAGATCTGCTCGAGGGTCGCGACCGCCCGGGTCACCACGACGGCGTCGTCGTCCTCCCACGCCGCGATTCGTACCGGAACGGGGTCCTGCGACGAGGTGGCGGTCAACACCTGCGCCGTGAGTTGGGTGTGCACCGAGTTCAGGTCGTCGCGCAAGGCGGCGCGCGCCATCGTCTGCCACCGGTCGTGCCGGGGCAGGGCCAGGATGCGGCCCACCAGCAGAGGGAGGCCAAGGCGCTCACCGAGCGCGAAGTGGACCCGGGTGACTTCGTGCGGATCGAAGCCCTCGCGGAGCGAGACGTCGACGATGCCGAGCACCATGTAGGCCGGCGGCAGGACCGCCACCCGCACCGCCAGCTCCTCGGCCACTCCCTCGGCGAGCAGCGCGTCGCGGCGAGCGGCGAAGGCGTCGTGCTCCCGGCCGGTCATCAGGGTCGGCAGCTCGGCCGTCACCTGCTGGACCGTGACCGAGAACGCGTCGATCGTCGCTTCGCTGTCCAGGGGGGGACGCCGGTTGTTGACCAGCCACCGCGAGGCCCGCTCGACCAGGGTGCGCATCTCGAGACGCATCCGGGTCTGCGTGGCCGCCGGCAGCCCGTTGTCCAGGTCGGCGAGTTCGTCTCGCATGGCGAGCGATCCGAAGATCTCGCGGGCGACGAAGTTCGCGCGGGTCAGCTCGGCAGGTGACGCCCCTGTCTCGCCGGCCAGCCGCGGCCAATAAGTCATCCCGGCACCGTTGACCAGGTCGTTGACCACCTGAGTCACGATGATCTCGCGACGCAGCGGGTGAGACTCCATCGAACTGCGGTAGCCCTGCCGCATCTTCCGGGGGAAGTAGGCGAACAGGTCCGCCTTCAGGAAGGGGTCCTCGGGAAGGTCAGACGCGATGAGCTCGTTGGCGAGCACGATCTTGGTCCATGCCATCAACACCGAGAGCTCCGGGAGTCGCAGCCCCTCACCACGCTCCAGGCGACGCCGCACCTGTCGGCTGCTCGGCAGTGCCTCAAGCTCCCGGTTGAGGTATCCGCGTCGCTCCAGGTCCTTCATCCAGTCTTCGTGGACGTGGAGAAGCGGCGCCGCATTTGCCGCGGCGTTGGCCAGGGCAAGGTTCTGCTCGTAGTTGTCGCGCAGAACCAGCTCGGCGACCTCGTCGGTCATCGAGGCGAGCAGCTCGTTGCGCTGCTTGAGGGTCAGATCGCCGGCGAGCACCACCCGGTCGAGCAGGATCTTGATGTTGACCTCGTGGTCCGAGGTGTCCACGCCGGCGGAGTTGTCGATGAAGTCGGTGTTGATCCGGCCACCGCCCAAGGCATACTCGATCCGGCCGCGCTGGGTGAAGCCGAGGTTGCCGCCCTCGCCCACGCAGCGGACACGCAGGTCCTCACCGTTGATGCGGATCGGGTCGTTGGCCTTGTCCCCGGCCTCCGCGTTGGTCTCCTCCGATGACTTCACATAGGTTCCGATGCCACCGTTCCACAGCAGGTCGACCGGCGACCGGAGAATCGCCTGCATCAGCTCGTGCGGTGTCATCGAAGTGACCGATGCGTCAATGTCGAGAACCTCGCAGACCTGCGGGGTCAAGGGAATCGACTTCAGCGACCGCGGGTAGATCCCCCCGCCCTCGGAGATCAGCGAGGTGTCGTAGTCCTGCCAGGAGGATCGCGGCAGGTCGAACAGACGACGACGCTCGGCGTACGACGAAGCCGCGTCGGGTGTCGGGTCGAGGAAGATGTCGCGATGGTCGAACGCCGCGACCAACCGGGTGTGCTCCGAGCAGAGCATGCCGTTGCCGAAGACGTCTCCTGACATGTCTCCGACGCCAACCGCGGTGAAGTCCTCCTGCTGAGAGTCGACACCCATCTCGCGGAAGTGGCGCTGGACCGAGACCCAAGCACCGCGCGCGGTGATGCCCATCCCCTTGTGGTCGTAGCCGACCGACCCTCCAGACGCGAACGCGTCGCCCAGCCAGAAGCCGTAGTCCTGTGCCACGCCGTTGGCGATGTCGGAGAAGGACGCGGTTCCCTTGTCCGCCGCGACCACGAGATAGCTGTCGTCCCCGTCGTGACGCACCACGTCGTGCGGGGGCACGGTCTCGCCGTTGACCAGGTTGTCGGTGATGTCGAGGAGCCCGGAGATGAACGTCTTGTAGCAGTCGATCCCTTCGGCCACCCACGCCTCACGCTCGCCCGGGTCGGGAAGCTGCTTGCAGAAGAACCCGCCCTTCGCCCCGACCGGGACGATGACGGTGTTCTTCACCATCTGCGCCTTGACCAGGCCGAGCACCTCGGTCCGGAAGTCGTCGCGACGGTCCGACCACCGCAGGCCGCCGCGTGCCACGGCGCCGAAGCGTAGATGCACGCCCTCGACGCGGGGCGAGTAGACGAATATCTCGTAGTTGGGCCGCGGCTCGGGCAGGTCCGGGATCGCGGAAGGCTCGAGCTTGAACGAGATGTAGGACTTGCTTCCCTGGTCCTGGAAGTAGTTGGTGCGCAGCGTGGCGCGGATGATCGTGAGGTAGGACCGCAGGATCCGGTCGTGGTCCAGACTGGCAACGTCATCGAGCGCGCGGGCGATCCGTTCGTTGATCGACTCGACCTTCGCCTCGCGCGAGTGCGTCGAGGGCGAGAACCGGGCCTCGAACAGCTCGACCAGCAGTCGGGTGATGTCAACGTTGTTGAGCAGCGCTTCCTGGATGTAGTCGAGAGCGAACGGAGTTCCTCCCTGGCGCATGTACTTGGCGAGGGCACGCAGCACGGTCGCCTGGCGCCAGGTCAGGCCGGCTCCCAGGACCAGGCCGTTGAAACCGTCGATCTCGTTCTTCCCGTCCCAGATGGCCTTGAGCGCATCCTGGAAGAGTTCGCGAGCTCCCGCGGGCATCTGCTGGCCCGAGCTGAGACCGAATGCATAGATGTACGACGGCCGCGGCAACCCCTCGAGCTCGTAGGGACGCTCGTCGACGACCTCAACACCCATCGAGGTGAGCATCGGAAGAATCTGGCTCAGCGAAAGGGGATCACCGATTCGGTAGACCTTCAGCCCGGAGTCGCTGCGGCTGCCGTCCAGGCGCTCATAGAGCTGGAGATCGAGGCCTTCGTCGCCATCGATGCCCTCCAGACGGCCAAGGTCGACCGAGGCTGTTCGGGCAGGGAAGTCCTCCTTGTAGCCCTCAGGGAAGGAGCGCGCATAGCGACGACTCAGCCGCGAGCCGGTCTCCTCGCCGTACTCCCCCACGGCCGCGCTGACGAAGTCGTCGTGCCACGAACGCGCGGCCTCGATCAGTCGGCGTTCCAGATCGGTGGTGTCGAACTCCTCGACCAGCTGGCCCTTCGGCGGGCGCACGACGAAGTGCACCCGGGCCATGTTGGATTCGCTGACCCGGGCCGTGAACTCCACCGATTCGCCGCCCAGCTGACGTTCGAGGATTCCTGCGATCCGCTCACGCACGTTCGTGTTGTAGCGGTCCCGGGGCAGGTAGACCAAGCACGAGAGGTAGCGGCCATAGGTGTCGCGTCGCACGAACAGGCGCAGCTGACGGCGTTCGCGGGTGTACATCACCGCCTCGGCGATCTCGGTGAGCTCGTCGACCGGGGTCTGGAAGAGCTCATCGCGGGGGTAGTTCTCGAGCGTGTCCATCAACGCCTTGCCAGCATGGCTGTGCGGCTCGAAGCCGACCCGTGCCATCACCTCGGCGGCCTTCTCCCGCAGCACCGGGATCCTCGTCAGGGACTCGGTGTAGGCAGCACTGGAGAAGAGGCCGAGGAACCGGCGCTCGCCGACGACGTCGCCGGCCTCGTCGAAGACCTTGACGCCGACGTAGTCGAGGTAGGCGGAGCGATGCACGGTGGCGCGGGAGTTGGCCTTCGCCAGGACCAGCAGCACTCTTTCGCGGGCCTTGGCACGGACCAGCTCCGGGAGCCGGCCGAAGGGCGCGGAGAGGTCGGGATCGGCGCGGAGGATGCCGAACCCGGTCCCGGGCACGGGCCGTAGCAGCTCGTCTCCGGCGTCGTCCTTCTCGAGGCGGTACTCGCGGTAGCCGAGGAACGTGAAGTGGTCGTCGGCGAGCCACTCCAGAAGCTCCTTGCCCTCGTTGACCTCCTCCGTCGGTAGCGGGGGCGGGCTGGTGGTGAGCTCGTCGACGATCTCCTGGACCTGGGTGTGCATCCGCTGCCAGTCCTCGACAGCCTCACGGACATCACGGAGGACGTTGTGCAGGGAACTCTCGATCGACGCGATGTCCTCGGCGTCGGAGATCCGGCCGATCTCGACATGCATCCAGGACTCGCGGAGGTCATCGGCGGCCCGGGTGTCCGCGGTCCCCTCCTCCGCGACCTTGACACCGTGCAGCTCGCCGGTGATGTCCCGGGTGACGTCGTACTGCGGGTGCACGATGACGTGGAGGTTCCGCTGCTGGTTGGCCAGCTCCATCGTCACGGAGTCGACCAGGAACGGCATGTCGTCGGTCACGACCTCGACGACGGTGTGGCCGTGCGCGGACCAGCCGTGCTCGGAGACGGTCGGGGTGAACACTCGGACGCTGGCGGTCCCCTGGGGCCTGGTCCGGGCCAAGCCCCAGTGGCTCGCGAGGGCTCCGTAGAGGTCGACCTCGGTGCGGTCGAGCACGTCTTCGGGAGCGACGTGGCGGTAGTAGGCGCGGAGCAGCGGTGCGACCAGCTCGATCGGGGGCCCTGTGGTGCCCTTCCGATGCGCAGCCAGCTCGGTGGCCTTGGCGATCAGTTCGGACTTGTTGTCATCGAGGGTGTTCGACACGGCACTGACCCTAGGCCCGGAGTGTGATCGGGACAACATCGGGGGTGGATCACCGACAGGGAGTTTTGTCCCCGGTCTCGGGGCCCTTGTACTCGAGCACCTGGAAGGGGCCACCGTCCACCTTCGACAGCGTGATCGTGCGCACCGTCGGCTTCTGGTCCGGATCGGAGAGCGGAACCCCGTCGGCAGCCAGCTGCACCGGCCTCGGGTCGATGCACTGACGGATCACGACCGTGACCGGATCCGCGTCGAGCGACACTTGAGCGGGCCGCGAGTCAAGCACCAGCGGCATGCCTCGCAGAGTCACCTTCCGCTTCTCGTAGCTCTCGAGCAGCTGGTACATCACGGCCGGCTGGTAGAAGAAGTCGGCGAACAATTCCTGCGCGGCCGGCGTCGCCCTACCGCTGCTCCAGATGCGCTCACTCCTGCGGGTGTAGGCCTTCCAGCGCCCCCTCGCCTCCCGGTAGGCCACCACCTGCGCCCCCGAGTAGTCCTTGTGCCACTTCGGGACACGATGCCGGGCTGGCTCCGACTTCTTCGCGGTGCCCCCAGCCGGGACCGGCAGCGGTTCGGGATCGCCGCCGCAACCCGCCGCCGTACCCAACGTCAGGGCCAGCAGCAGGACCGGTGCCCACAGGTGGGGGAAGCGCATCCTTCGCCTTTCGCAGCATGTCGTGCCGGATTCTCTCCCCCATCCGACATCATGAACCCATGAGGCTCCAAGATTTCAGTCAGGCACGACGCCCTCGTGGAGACGACACCGCCGACTCCGTCGAGGCACTGATCGGCGACAGGTTGAAGAACGCACCGGACATCGAGCACGGTGGCGGCACCACATGGCTGGAAGGTGACCAATGAGCAAGCGCATCAGGCAGGAGATCGTCTACCCGGGGGCAAGCGTCGATCAGGTCGTCGAGATGGTCCGCAACCCTGGCTTCCGCGAGGCGGTCGCGGACCACCAGCATGTCGTGGACAAGCAGGTGAGCGTCTCCGGGGAGAGCCCGACCACGGTGTTGGTCGAGCTCGCGCACGGCACCGAGCGGGTGCCATCGTTCGCCAGGAAGTTCGTCGGCGACGAGATCGCGATCCGTCAGGTGGAGACCTGGTCCAGCGACACCTCGGCCGACGTGCTGGTGACCATCCCCGGCAAGCCCGGCGAGATGTCGGGCACCGCCACGATCGAGCAGCGCGGAGACGCCGTCGTCGAGACCTTCACCATCGAGGTCCAGGTGAAGATCCCGCTGGTTGGCGGCAAGGTCGAGGGCCTGATTGCCGACCTGATGGTGAAGGCCTACAAGGCCGAGAACAAGGTCGGCGTGAAATGGCTCGCCGGGCAGTGGCGGGACTGACCTTCAGGCCCGGGTCTCATCAGCCCTGCTCTTGTCGGCCTCTCGTGCGTCGTCGGCCACGTCGCGCCGCCGCACCAGGAAGACCACCAGACCCAGCACCACGAACGGGCCGAACGCCAACGCGAACACGAGATACTGCTCGTAGGCGTGGAGTTGCCCCATGTGCTGGGAAACGAGCTGGGCAGCGAACTGGGCGATGATCTGGGGCGTCATGACCACCCCATTGTCTCACTCCCCAAGCATATGCGGGTACGGGTACTCCTTCGCGGGCACGAACGTCTCCTTGATCGACCGCGGCGAGGTCCACCGCATCAGGTTCGAGGGCGCGCCGGCCTTGTCGTTGGTGCCCGAGGCGCGGGCACCACCGAAGGGCTGCTGGCCGACGACTGCGCCGGTCGGCTTGTCGTTGACGTAGAAGTTGCCGGCCGCGAACCGCAGCTCCTCGCGCGCCCACGCGATCGCGCTCCGGTCCTGGGCGATGATCGCCCCGGTGAGGGCGTACGGCGAGGCCGACTCGGCCTGCTTGACGACCTTCTCGAAGTCCCGGTCCGCATAGACGTGGACAGCCAGGATCGGGCCGAAGTACTCCGTGGAGAACATCTGGTCGGCGGCATCGGTGGAGACCACCACGGTCGGCCGGACGAAGTAGCCGACCGAATCGTCGTAGGTGCCACCGGCGGCGACGTCGAGGGTCTTGGTCCGCTTGGCGCGGGTGATCGCGGCCTTGTGCTTGGCAAACGCCCGGTCATCGATGACGGCGCCCATGAAGTTGGAGAGGTCGGTGACGTCACCCATCTTGATGTCGTCGACCTCGGCCAGGAACCGGTCCTTGATCTTGTCCCACACCGACTTCGCGACGTAGGCACGCGAGGCGGCCGAGCACTTCTGGCCCTGGAACTCGAAGGCGCCCCGGATCATCGCGGTGCGCGTGACGTCGGGGTCAGCCGACGGGTGGGCGACGATGAAGTCCTTGCCGCCGGTCTCCCCCACGATTCGCGGGTAGGAGTGATACCCGGCGATGTTCGCCCCGACAGTGCCCCAGAGATGCTGGAAGGTGGGCGTGGATCCGGTGAAGTGGATCCCGGCCAGGTCCGGGTGGGTCAGCGCCACCTCGGAGATCTCCGCACCGTGGCCCGGAAGCATGTTGATCACACCCGGCGGCATCCCGGCCTCCTCGAGCAGCTCCATGGTCAGCGACGCCGCCAGCTGCTGGGTGGTCGAGGGCTTCCAGATCACCGTGTTGCCCATCAACGCCGGAGCGGTGGGCAGGTTCCCCGCGATCGCGGTGAAGTTGAACGGCGTGATCGCGTAGACGAACCCCTCGAGCGGGCGGTGGTCGGTGCGGTTCCAGACCCCCGGGGCGTTGCGGATCGGCTGCTCGGTGAGGATCTGCTTGGCGTAGTGGACGTTGAACCGCCAGAAGTCGATCAGCTCGCAGGCGGCATCGATCTCGGCCTGGAACGCGGTCTTGGACTGACCGAGCATGGTGGCCGCGTTGATCCGCTGGCGCCACGGACCGGCCAACAGGTCGGCCGCCTTCAGGATGATCGCGCAGCGCTCGTCGACCGGCATGTTGCGCCACTCGGGAGCCGCCTTCGCCGCGGCGTTCACCGCCGCCTTGGCTTCGGTCTGCGTGGAATTCTTGAACGTGGCCAGCACATGCTGGTGGTCGTGGGGCTGCACGACCTTGACCTCCTCACCACCACCAGCCTTCTTGCGGCCACCGATGTGCGCCTTGAGGGTCAGCTGGCGCCGCTCGAGCTTCTCGATCTCCGTCATCAGGGTGGCCCGTTCGGGGCTGCCCGGTGCGTAGGTCAGGTTCGGCTCGTTAGTGGGAGCCGGGGGAAAGGTGATTGCGTCCATGCCGCGATCGTGCCAGAAGGTGACGTGGCTCTCAACGGAGCATCGGCGTGAATCAGCCGGTCAGGTCCGCCAGCTCCTGAGTGGCATACCAGGCCAGCTCGATGTCCGGCGCATCGAGCGCCGTGGGATCTCCGTCGAGGTCATCGGTGTCGGCGTGGGCCGCGGCCACGTTCTTCCAGACCACGTCGAACTCCACCTGCACCGCAGTCACGTCATCCGCTTGCCCCGCCGCGACCGACGAGACGTCCGCCGCGACCACGAACCTGCGGGGTACGTCGCCCTCGACGCGCAGGTGCCACGAGTCCGCCGCGGCGGCCTGCATCGCGGCGTACTCCCAACCCTCGTCGTCCCCGTCCGGCCACTCCGCGCGCAACATGTCGGTGACCGCATGTCCTTCACGGGGCCCCGGGAGGCGACGCTCCTCGACGAGACGGGCCAGCTCGTCCCGGGTGACCGGGAGGTAGACGCGAACGCTCATGGCTTCTTGGCCGCCTTCTTGGCCGCCTTCTTCCGTCCGCGCGGCGCACGCGGCCGGGCGTCACTCGCGCTGTCCTTCAGCTCCTCGAGCGCCTCGACGATGCATTGACCGAGCACGGATGCGTCCGGGAGCGCGTCCCGGTCGGCGGTGACGCCGTAGTAGACGCCCCCGTCGTACGAGGTGATCCCGATGGCCAACGCCTGGCCCGGGAGCAGAGGTTGCACCGGGTATGTCTCGATCATTTGGGCGCCGGCCGCATAGAGCGGGAACTGTGGCCCGGGGACGTTCGTGATCGCGATGTGGAAGCCCTTGCCGAGCTGCTCCGCGGCGGCCCGGGAGCCCAGCGCGTGGAAGGTGGTGGGAGCGAACCCTGCGATGCCTGCCAGACGGTTGGCCGCAACCCCGCGGCCGGTCTCCTGGTGGGCAGCGAACGCGTAGGACACCTGGTGCAGCCGCACCACCGGGCTCGGCTCACCCACTGGCAGGGTGACCAGGTGCGGCGCGATCTGGGTGCCGAGGGAGGTGGCCTCAAGCTCGTCATCAATGACCGACATGGGAACCATCGCCTTGATCTGACGCATCGCCGTCGACGACGTCCCCCTCGCCTGCAGCCAGGTGCGCAGTGCACCGGTGAGCGTGGCCAGGACGACGTCGTTGATCGAGCCACCGTGGACGTCGCGGATCTGGCGATAGTCATCGAGACGGGTTCCCACCGCCACGAAGCGGCGTTGCTCGCTCAGCTCGGCCGAGATCGGGGAGTCGGGTGTGGGGCGACGGTTCGCCAAGGCATTGGTGACCGCGCCGGCGCGGTCCCAACCCGCCTTCGCGCTCCGTAGGCCCGACTGCGCGGTGCTCCGGACCGTGGAGACCAGGGTCTCCGGCTCTCGCAGGTTGTCGTGCAACGCTCCGGCCGCCAGGGACAGCGGGGACGGCTGAGGCTTGGGACGCCAGTCGTCGTGCTCGAGCTCCTTGAGCTCCCGGCCCGTGTCGAGGAGCACCTGGCCAAGGTCGACCGTCTCCACCCCGTCGACGAGGATCTGGTGAGACTTCGCCAGGACGGCGACCTTCCCATCGGCGAGTCCCTCGATGAAGTACATCTCCCACAGTGGCCGGTGCGCGTCGAGTGGACGGGACACGATGCGGGCCACCAGCTCCCGGAGCTGCTCCATGGTGCCCGGGCGCGGCAGCCCGGAGCGGCGTACGTGGTAGGCAAGGTCGAACCGGGAGTCGTCGATCCACACCGCGTTGGCGATGCGGCCCGGCACCGTCTGGATCCGCTGGCGATACCGGGGAACGAACGCGATCCGGCTGTCGATCAGCTCAACCAGGCGCTGGTAGTCGAATCCGGACTCCCCCGGATCGAAGATCTCCAGGGTGGCGTTGTGCATCGGGGTGGCCGCGGACTCCATCGCCAGGAAGGCGAGATCCCGTGGTCTCAACCTCTCACTCATCCGCGTCCCCCTTTCGTCGACACTTGCGCACCATGCGATTCTTGCAGAGGAACCGCACAGCCGAGTGCGCCGTCCATCGTGTGAAGGAGCATTGTGTTGTCGCGCCGTACGAAATGGATCACCGGATTGGCTGCTGCGCTGCTTGCGTTCGGGCCTGTGTCGGCCTGCGCGTCCCAGGATTCCCCTGCGTCTGGGGAGTCCGAGGAGACCCCGTCCGCGTCTGGCCCCGAGGTCCTCGACGTGACCATCTCCGGCGACGACGCGTCCCCGCTCGGCAAGCGGGTCCAGGTGGGTGTCGGCCAGACCCTCGAGGTCAACATCGAGGCCGATGCGGCCGGCGAGCTCCACGTGCACTCGAAGCCCGAGCAGGAGGTCGAGTACGACGCCGGCGAATCCACCCACGAACTGACCTTCGACAAGCCGGGGGTCTTCCCGATGGAGTCGCACGACCTCGGCAAGGTCCTCGTCACGCTCGAGGTTCGCTGACTTGTTCCTCGACGCCCATGGCGTGGGTGGGGCCAAGGATCTACCGATCCCCGCCGAGTACGCCATCGCGGGAGCCTGCGCCGCCCTCGCGATCTCGTTCACCGTCCTCGCGCTGGCCTGGCGTACGCCGCGGTTCAACGTCGGTGCCCGCCCCACACCGGCACCCCGGTTCGTCGCCCGGATCGTCGATAGTGCGTGGTTCGTAGCGCTGCTGCGGACGCTCGGCTTCGCCTTCTTCCTCTACGTTGCCTCGGCGGCCATCTTCGGCAAGGACCTCCAGATCAACCCGCTCTTCGGGGTGTTCTACGTCCTGCTCTGGGTCGGCATCGTTCCGCTGTCGCTACTGTTCGGCCCGTTCTACAAGGCGATCAGCCCGGTCCGGACACTCAACGCGCTGCTGGCCAAGCTCTCCGGGACCGAACCGGGACGGGGCCTGCGTGACTATCCCGCCCGGCTCGGCTATTGGCCCGCCGCGCTCGGGCTCTTCGCCTTCGTCTGGTTCGAGCTCGTCTACCCGTTCAACTCCGAGCTCTGGCCTCTGCGGCTGTGGTGCGCGATCTACATCGCCATCATGCTCATCGGCGGCGCGGTGTTCGGCAACCGCTTCTACGAGCACGCTGATCCATTCGAGGTCTATTCCTCCCTGGTCGCGCGGCTCTCCGTGTGGGACCGATACGACGGTGAACTCGTCGTGCGCAGTCCGTTGGCCAACCTCGACCTCACTCCCGTCAAGCCAGGTCTCGTCGCCGTCACCGCCGTCCTCCTCGGCAGCACGGCCTTCGACTCCTTCAAGGAATCCAGCGCCTGGTTGAATCTGTCGCAGGGCGGTAGCGCGAACGCGAACTGGGTCAACTTCTTCGGGCTCACCGGACTGATCGTCATCGTCGGCGTCTCCTTCTCGGCAGCCGCGATGGCCACGGTGGTGAAGAAGGGCTTCCGCCGGCGCGACTTGCCGGGGGCGTTCGCCTACTCACTGATGCCGATCGTGGTCGGCTACATCATCGCCCACTACCTGACCTACCTGGTTGAGTTCGGGCAGCAGACGGTGATCTTCCTGTCTGACCCGTACAGCACTGGGGCGAACCTGCTCGGGACCGGTGACCGGGCGATCAACTACTGGTTGACCTACCACCCGACGTTCCTGGCGGTGATCAAGGTCCTCGGCGTGGTGCTGGGTCACGTCGTCGCCGTCATCGCGGCCCACGACCGGGCGATGAAGCTGCTGCCGAAGCGGCACCAACTGACCGGTCAGCTGGCGATGCTGATGGTGATGGTGGCCTTCACGATCGGCGGCCTGCTCCTGCTGTTCGGCGCCTGAACCCCCTGCGCCTGCGCGGCGCAAGATCGGGTCTCAGCCCGTCGACGAGGCGGCTCATCGCCTTCGACAGCGAAGACTCCCCCAGCTCTGCGAGGGTGCGCCCGGCCAGCAGGGCCCGGTCCGTGGCCGGGCCGTCGTCGGGCAGGAAGTGGATGCCCGCGACCCCGGCGAAGCTGGAGACCATCGAGGCGACCTCCTGTTCCGACCATCCCAGCGAACCACGCATCCGGTTCACGACCACGTGGACGACCGGCCCCTCGTTCGCCTCCCGCAACTCGACCAACCCCCTGGCCAGTCGGGCCAGACCGATCGGATCGGCTGACCCGACCACCACGATCGTGTCCGCTGCCGCCAGCGCCTCGAGGGTCATCGAGTTCCGACTCGTCCGGCCGAGGTGCTCGGCCGCGACGTCCTCCTCGAGTGAGAAGCCGGTGTCGACGACGACGTCCCCCTGCTGCCGGCCCACGTCCATCAACGTCTCGACAGTTCCGCTGCGCACTTCGGTCCAACGGTCCGGTCTCGGCAGTCCGGAGACCAGACGCAGCCCTGCGACCCGACGCTGCAACCCGCGGTAACGCGCACCGAAATCCCCGGTGGCGATCGAGCGTGCGCTGGCCAGCAGTCCGGAGACCTCCTCGAGCACACCGAGGTGTTGCGCGACCGAACTGGCCCACGGATCCACGTCCAGCACCAA
>JAKDNC010000425.1 GCA_030452025.1 Nocardioides sp.
CTCGGTGTGATATTCGCGGACGCGAACCCGTCGAGTGGAACGTTCAGCGATCACGTCTCCTATACAAGCGGCCTCAGTTCTCATGAGCAGGTCGAGTTGGGCCTGCATCACAAGTTTACGTCCAGCGTCATCGAGGTCGTCTTCTACTACTCAAGCACGTTCAGCAACGGAGAGTGGATGGAGGTTCACTACTTTGAGACGCGAGATGAGGATGATAATCCCGAGGATCCGAACTGGCGGCTATTCCATACCTACGATCCGTCGAAATGGATACCGACGAGCACATGACCAAGGACTACGGCACCGCGACCTGGTGTTATTGGCAGAAGATCCGCAACGGTACCGGCGCTTATAGGTTCACACCACACTCGTCCGCCGGTTCAGGTCCGGTGTCGCATCGAGTGGAAGCGAGACGGCACCGAATGAATCGACGGGAAGGCCGTGCGACTCGGGTTTGACGGGGCGATCTTCGTCGAGCTCCACGACAGCAGGTGCTCGACCATCGGGGCATGGTTACGCCTGGCGACGTGTGGAGTCCGGAGAAGCCGCGCCCTATTTGAAGTCGCTGCGAGGCTTAACGTTCCCCGTCTGCTCGGGCTTGTAGTTGAACACTGACTCGCCCGGGCGGAACGGCTTGCCCGCAGTTTCACGATTCTCGTCTTTCCGCGACCAGCGCATGCCGACCCGCACGCCTTGTGCGATCACGAGAATGAGAACGACGAGACTGATCGCCCAGACGATGAGCATACCGAAAAATGTACCCATCATTCACCCTCGTCGGTGCCGAACGAGACAATCGTCCCACCCATCTTCTTCTGGATGTCACGAACGTCGTCAGTGTTTATCACCCAATTCTCGCCAGTGAGCCATTCGCCACCCATCTCCCCGAAGATGGAGTCTTTCGTCTCGGCGATGCGGTCCTGGACCGCGTCGTGGGTGAGATATGTAGAGAGCACGGTATTCATCCCGCATTCTCCTGACTGCGCGGCACCGTCGACTTCGTTGCTTTGGTTCCAGTCGTCGCACCTTCCGCCGGCGTTCAAGTACGCGTCTCTGAGTGCCTCGACGTCGTCGTAGCTACCGCCGGTTTTGTCGGGTCCGCAACCTGTGATGATGAGAGTTGTGGCCACAAGAATGGCAAAGAGTTTTTTGGGCATGTTCGGATCATAAGTTGTTTACAGTTCAAGACCATACTCACTACCGATTTAGTATCCGATTCGTTATGACGGTGCCCTGCATCACGTGTTGCCAACGGATTTTTACCGATGACCGTCGGCCCTTCGCCCGAATGTGTGGAGTGTCTTCGACCAGCGCGACTGCCACCGCCCATAAGCGAAAGCTCAACTCAACTCACCCCCCGTTTACCCATCATTTTCAATGAAACCCCACGGAAACTCATGGCAGCTACAAGAACCTCGGATGTGCCATGTTCCCCGGCATCTAGGGGCAGACGGCACCCCACGGAAACTCGCGAAATTGGTGACTCCACATCGATCAAGTGTGGGTTCGAGTCCCACTGGGGGGACTCTTTTCGCCCCGCCGTTCTCTGCCGGTCATTCTCAGCCCGCCACGCGCTTCTCTCCTGCGTACAATCGGATCATTCGCCAAAGGCAGTCAAAGGAGATTCATCGCCATGGCCAAGATCGTGCTCTACCATCACATACAGGGACTCACCGACGGGGTCGCAGCATTCGCCGAGGAGCTGAGAGGCTCGGGACATACGGTGCACGTGCCCGACATGTTCGAAGGCCGTACGTTCGGATCCATCGAGGAGGGTTTCGCCTATGCCGGCGAGGCCGGGTTCGACACGATCCGTGAGCGCGGCCTCGTTGCAACACCGGCGCCAGGAACAGGGCTCGTCTTCGCGGGCCTGTCCTTCGGCGTGACCATCGCCCAGATGCTCGCCCAGACCCGCGGCGATGCCCGCGGTGCGCTCCTCATCGACGCCTGCCTGCCGGTCTCCGAATTCGGGCCCGCATGGCCTGAGAGTGTGCCGGTGCAGATCGATGGCAAGGAAGACGATGAATTCTTCGAAGAGGTCCTGCCCGCTGCCCGCGATCTAGCCGACTCCACACCCTCGGCAGAACTCTTCGTCTACCCTGGCGATCAGCATCTCTTCGCCGATTCCTCCTTGGGCTCCTTCGACGCTCGCGCGACTGAGCCGCTGCTCGAACGGGTCCGTGGGTTCCTCGCCGCCACCTGAACGCCCTGCGCAAGCGTGGAGGTTCGCATCCGGGCGTTCGCCCGGGCAAGATGGTGATATGACGAATGTGCTGCTCACCCCGCAGGGGCCTCCTCAGTCCGTCGGCGATCTGGGAGATCCCAGCGTCACTGCCACGCCGGGACCTGCTGTGCTCTTCGCGAATTCGGCCGCCTCGGGTGAGCTCGGCCAAGGTTCAGCACCTGAGACATCTCAGGCGGGGAGCACTTTACCCACCGGGTCGAATCGCCCGGTCGCCTACCGTGAAGCCGGCGTCGATTGGCACGAGCTCGGATACGAGGCAGCCGACCACTGGGAGGGCCTCTCCCCCGAACTGCGCCAGCGGCTGATCTCCGACCGAACGTCGCAGCTCAGCCGTGAGGAGTACTCCGTCACCACCAGCGGTGCGAGCGCGTCGATGATCACGAGCAATTGGACGTACACCGGGTCTCCTCGCAAGTACCGCGTCGCGGGTGAGCTTCGCGAACTCGCCGAGGTGCTCGCGGAGATCACCGGTGACTGACTACTACCAGCGTGACTAGTATCGATCGACGGCTAGCTCAGTGGCATCACTGACGGCACTGCGGAGTTCAACGTCTCCCTTGGACAGGCCGATTCCGTAGTGGTATTCGGAGAAGGGGCTGACCGACGACGGTCAGCTCGTCCCCGCTCTGCGCGGCAGCGTGCCCGCGTCCGCCTGCCGGTCTCGGGAATCCGAAATGGCTGCCACATTGAACCCCGCCCACCGGCGCAGGGCGGCGACGGGTTCCTGAAGGGACCGTCCTAGTTCGGTCAGCGCATATTCCACTCGTGGAGGTACCTCGCCGAAGACTTCTCTGGTCACCAGCCCATCTGCCACCAGCGACCGCAGGGTCGATGTGAGGACTTTCGGTGTGATCCCACCGATCGCCACCCGAATTTCGCTGAAGCGCTTCGGGCCCTCATCGAGGACCTCGATGATGAGGACCGTCCATTTGTCACCGACGCGGTCGAGGACGACTCGGGTCGGACATTCGGGATCGAAGGCATCGCCTTCCCAGGAACTGCTCATACTCATAGCCCAATAGTATCTTTGAGGTACTCAATATCCAAAGGATATCTTTGAAGCAACAGCCGCTTCAACGAAAGGACACACCATGAAGATCGCACTGTTCGGAGCTTCCGGAATGATCGGATCCCGCGTCACCAAGGAAGCCGCCGAGCGCGGCCTCGAGGTCACGGCCATCACTCGAACCGGCGCCGAGGTACCCGGAGCCGCAACGAATCTCAAGGGCGACATGGGCGACGCCGAGTTCGACCGACAGGTCGTCGCCGATCACGACGTCATCGTCTCGACAACCGGCCCCAGCCGCACCGGCGGGCCCCACGAAGAGTGGTTGAAAGCTCTGGAGACACTGGCTCAGTCAAGCGGAGACAAGCGCGTCTTCGTCGTCGGCGGTGCCGGATCACTCTTCGTCGGCGACACCATGCTCAAA
>JAKDNC010000426.1 GCA_030452025.1 Nocardioides sp.
CACATGGTCGGGCCCAGCGGGATGATGGACGGCCAGGTCGCGGTCATCCGCGACGCGCTGGACGCTGCCGGCCACACGGACACCTCGATCCTGGCTTACTCCGCGAAGTACGCCTCCGCCTTCTACGGCCCCTTCCGCGAGGCCGTGGACTCCTCGCTGCAGGGCGACCGTCGTACCTATCAGCAGGACGCCGGCAACGCTCGTGAAGGGGTCCGTGAGGCCTTGCTCGACATCGACGAGGGTGCAGACATGGTGATGGTCAAGCCGGCGATGGCGTTCCTCGACGTCGTCCGCCGGGTGCGCGATGCCGTGGACGTGCCGGTCGCGGCCTACAACATCTCCGGTGAGTTCTCGATGGTCGAGGCGGCCGCGGCCCGGGGCTGGATCGACCGCGAGCCGGCGATCCTCGAGACGCTCACCTCGATCCGTCGTGCCGGCGCCGACGTGATCTTGACCTACTGGGCCGCCGAGGCCGCCCGCCTCCTGCGTCGCTGACGCGCTGATCAGCCGCGAATGTGCGGCCCGGCGACGGCGATTGTCGTCCTAGCGTGGTTCTTCGCGCCGGAAACCACTCTCACACGACAATCCCCGTGGGAGTCGGCTTCGGCAGTGGACCAGGCTCAGAGACCCAGCAGCCGGTCCACGCACTTGCCCAGCCCGAACACGTCGAGCTTGCTCAGTCCGCTGGCCAGGCACTTGAGTGTGGCCTGGGTGCGGGTGAGGGTCTTCGGGATGATCTTCTCGGGGTGCTTGACGGAGTCCTCGAGGTCCTTCCCGACCTTCTCGCCCTTCTTCTTCAGATCCTTGACCGGGTCCGGCTTGTCCTTTGGTGGGGTGCTCGGCTGGTTGCTCTCCGGCTTGTTGTCGGGGCTCGGGTTGGTGCCCGGGTCGTTGGTCGGGGTGCTGTCACCGTTGCCGGTGCCCTCGGACGGCGTGCCCTGGCCGCTGTTGACGTCAGGCGTCTTGGTCTTCGGAGCCCTGGCCTTGGTCGGGGGGACGTAGTCGTAGTCCGGCGTGAACGTCACCGCGGAGGTGGTGTTGTTCGGCACCGAGGTGAAGTTGCCGTTGGTGTAGGCCTCAGTGATCGATCGCACGAGGTCGACGTAGGAGTTGGAGTGGTTGTAGCGGTAGATCGCAGCCTTCTGGCCGGCGGGGGTCGACAGGTTGTCGTCGCCTGAGCAGAGGTACACCGCGGCGGCCAGGGCCGCGTCGTCGATGTCCTGCGGGTTGCGCTTGCCGTCACTGTCGGCATCGACGCCGACGACCGACCAGGTGGACGGGATGAACTGCATCGGACCCACGGCGCGGTCGAACTTCACGTCGTTGTCGTACTGCCCGGCGTCGGTGTCGCTGATCGCCTGGGTCTTGTTGGACCCGTCGAGCGCGACGCCGTAGATGCCCGGACGGGAGACGCCGTCCTTGCCGAGGCTGTTGCCGCCGTAGCGACCGTGGTCGGACTCGACCCGGCCGATCGCGCCGATGAGCTGCCACGGTCATCAACTCCGCCGACAAGGGCTGCCGGATCCCGTGGCAGCGCGCTGGTAGGCCGAGAGCGCGGCAGACGGGATGCCGTTGGTCGAGGCGGTCTTCACGATCCGCTTGGAGGAGCCGTCCGGGACGCCGAGGCCGAGCGAGCCGGGTGTGGTGAAGCTGGCGGGGTCCTCGATCGCCTGCGACGGAACCGTGGTGCCGTCGGGCAGTCGGCCCTCGTCAGGCACTCCGGCCACGGCTGCACCGCCGGCCACTCCCACGCCCATCAGGCTCGCGGTCCAGGCCGTCGAGAGCAGCGCCATCGGGACCAGGGCGATGGCCTTCTGCGTCCGGCTGAAGCGTGTGTCGCTCATGTGCGGTGTCTCCCCATTGGTTGCGAAAGGTGTTCCCCTGCAGCTCCCTCAAGTACAGGCACGTGAATAACGAAGTCTGGCATGCAGGGTTACGCTCGGGTCACTTCGTGTGATCAGAATCTCGTTATCTGAACATCTGTGACCTGACTTACGGATGAAACGGACACGAGCGGCGTTCATGACGTGGAAGCGGTATCTGCGTCGTGACCGGCAGGGACCGGGCCGCTCCTTGCGAATGTGCATAGGTTGGAGCCGTCGGCGACAATGGCGCGGTGACCACCCCCGCACCACACTCCGACGAACTCTTCGCCCGCGCGAAGGTGGTGACCCCGGGAGGCGTCAACTCCCCGGTCCGCGCCTTCAACGCCGTGGGTGGCACGCCGCGCTTCATCACCTCGGCGCAGGGTGCCTGGCTCACCGACGCCGACGGCCGGGAGTATGTCGACCTGATCGCGTCGTGGGGCCCGATGCTGCTGGGCCACGCACACCCCGAGGTGCTCGCCGCGGTGCAGTCAGCGGTCGCCCGGGGGACGTCGTACGGAACCCCGACGGTGCCCGAGGTCGAGCTCGCCGAGGAGATCGTCGCCCGTACGTCGGTCGAGCAGGTCCGCTTCGTCTCCTCCGGCACCGAGGCCACCATGTCCGCGATCCGGCTGGCCCGCGGGTTCACCGGCCGAGACGTGATCGTGAAGTTCGCCGGCTGCTATCACGGCCACGTCGACTCGCTGCTGGCCTCCGCCGGCTCCGGCCTGGCCACCTTCGCTGTGCCCGGCACCCCGGGCGTGCCCGAGTCGTCGACGGCGCTGACGCTGGTCCTGCCCTACAACGACCGCGCTGCGGTCGAGGCGACCTTCGCCGAGCACGGCGACCGGATCGCCGCCCTGATCACGGAGGCCGCGCCGGGCAACATGGGCATCGTCCCGCCCGAGTATGTGGAGGCCGAGGGGTCCACGGGGGGCGGAGCCCCCCGTGTGGGGTTCAATCAGTTCCTCTCGCAGACCTGCGCCCGCCACGGCGCCCTGTTCATCTCCGACGAGGTGATGACCGGCTTCCGCGCCGCCAGCCAGGGGCAGTGGGGCCTGGACGGCTCGGTCGAGGGCTGGGCCCCGGACCTGACCACGTTCGGGAAGGTGATGGGCGGCGGCTTCCCCGCAGCAGCCTTCGGCGGTCGGGCGGACGTGATGGCCCACCTTTCCCCGGAGGGACCCGTCTACCAAGCAGGAACGCTCTCCGGGAACCCGGTCGCGACCACCGCCGGGCTGACCACGCTGCGGCTGGCCACCGACGAGGTCTACGCCCACATCACCGAGGCCGGAGAGACGGTGAAGCAGGGCGTGGCCGATGCGCTCGGAGCGGCCGGAGTGGCCCACACGATCCAGTCCAACGGCACCATGTTCTCGGTCTTCTTCAGCGACGGGCCGGTGCGCAACTTCGACGAGGCCAACGCCCAGGACCTGCCCCGGTTCAACGCCTTCTTCAACGCCATGCTCGACGCGGGAGTCCACCTCCCGCCGTCGGCGTACGAGACCTGGTTCCTGTCCAGTGCCCACGACGACCGTGCGGTCCAGACGATCCTGGACGCGCTCCCGGGAGCCGCCCGCGCGGCGGCGGCCGTCCCCACTCCTGAAGGGGAGAGCTGACCGATGAGCGAGAAGACCAGCGTGCACCTGCTGCGCCACGGTGAGGTGCACAACCCGCAGGGCGTGCTCTACGGCCGGATGCCCGGCTATCACCTCTCCGACCGGGGCCGCGAGATGGCCGAGGTCGTCGCCGGGGCGATCAGGACGCGCGACGTCACCCACCTCCGTGTCTCCCCGCTGGAGCGGGCC
>JAKDNC010000427.1 GCA_030452025.1 Nocardioides sp.
TTCGTACCACCGACGCAGCTGGTAGACGGGCCCATCCTCCTCGCACAGCAGCGGGTTCTGCACCGGCGCCTTGTTGAGCCAGATCTCCACGTCCTGGAGGAAACCGTCACCGAACATGTCGGCGTACTTCTTGCCGATGTAGTTGGCCGTCTTCTCGTCGAGCGCCTCCGGCTTCTCCACACAGAGGCCGTACTGCAGCTTGAAGGAGTTCGGTCCGGTCGGGATGTGACAGTTGACCAGGATGACCTTGGTCCGGAATCCCTTGTAGTCGGTCTCGAGCCAGTTGACCATGTACGACGGCCCGTAGTAAGTCGCCTCGGACTTGAGGATCAGGTCCTCGTCGCCGTAGCCGTCGGCGGTCATGTCCGGACGACCGGTCGACTCCATGAACTGGGTGGCCATGTGGCCCTCGAACACGTTGCGGAAGCCTGTCGGAAAGGCGAAGTGGATGTAGAAGAAGTGCGCCATGTCGACGACGTTGTCGACGACCTCGCGACAGTGGGCGCTGGGCACGTCGATGACGTTCCACGTCCAGCTGGTGTAGCGGTCCGTGCCGACTCCCTCGAGCTCGGGCGGCAGGATGTCCAGGTCAGGCTTCGAGCCTTCGGAGTCGTGCCAGATCAGGAGCTGGTCGTTGCGCACCACCGAGGGGTAGGTCTGGGTGCGGGCGCGCAGCGGGACGCGCCGTGCGTAGGGGATGGCCTTGCACTTCCCGTCCCCGCCCCAGCGCCAGTCGTGGAAGGGGCAGGCGATCTCGTCGCCCTTGACGGTCCCCTGGGTCAGGTCGCCGCCCATGTGCCGGCAGTAGCCGTTGAGCACCTTGAGGTCGCCCTGGGTGTCGCTCCACACGACGAGTTTGTCGCCGAAAGCCTCGACGGCGTGGGGCTTGCCGTCGCGGAAGTCCTCGGCGAGTCCGAGGCAGTGCCAACCGCGGGCAAACCGCTCGGGCGTCGTACCTGCATCGAGAAGTCGGGTGTCACTCATGGGCGGAACCTCCTGGACCAAAACGAGAACACGTTATAGTTTTATCACATGCGCGTCGCCCTAACACCAGCCCAAGAGCACCTTCGCGAGGAACTGCGCGACTACTTCGCCGAGCTCGGTGACGTGCGCGCCTACAGGGACGTCATCCGCCAACTCGGCACCGACGGATGGCTCGGCATCGGCTGGCCCGAGGAGTACGGCGGTCAGGCACGCTCGATGATCGAGCAGCTGATCTTCACCGATGTGGCCGCCGTGGCCGGGGTGCCGGTTCCGTATCTCACGCTGAACACTGTGGGGCCGACGATCATGCGCTACGGATCGGAGGAGCAGAAGGACTACTTCCTCCCCCGGATCCTCGCCGGGGACCTGCACTTCTCCATCGGCTACTCCGAGCCCGGATCCGGCACGGACCTGGCCTCGCTCACCACGCGGGCGGTCCGCGAAGGGGACGAGTGGGTGATCAACGGCCAGAAGATGTGGACCTCGCTGATCCAGGACGCCGACTGGATCTGGATGGCGTGTCGCACGGACCCCGACCTGCCACGTCACAAGGGCCTGTCGATGATCCTAGTTCCGGCTGACTCCCCCGGCTTCTCCTGGACCCCGGTGCGCACGATGGCCGGCGTCCACACCAGTGCGACCTACTACGAAGACGTCCGGGTCCCGGTGACGAACCTGGTCGGCGAGCTCAACGGCGGCTGGAGCCTGATCACCAATCAGCTCAACCACGAGCGGGTCGCACTCACCTCGTCGGCCGCCACCGTGCACTCGATCGAGCTGGTGCGGGACTGGGCAGTGGAGACGCGTCGTCCGGACGGAACCCGCGTGATCGACCAGGAGTGGGTGCAGATCCTGCTGGGCCGGGCACATGCGCGCACCGACGCGCTGACCCTGGTCAACTGGAAGCTGGCTTCCGAGGTGGGCTCGCTCTCCCCCGCAGACGCCTCGGCCACGAAGGTCTACGGCTCCGAGCTCGCCATCGAGGTCTACCGGGCACTGATGGAGATCGTCGGCCCCGGAGCCGGCCTCACGGCGGACTCCCCCGGTGCCGCACTCGCGGGCCGCCTGGAGAGGTACTTCCGCTCCTCGCTGGTGATGACCTTCGGCGGGGGCACCAACGAGATCCAGCGAGACATCATCGGCTACACCGGACTCGGCCTTCCCGCCGCCAAGCGCTGAACACGATTCGAAGGACATGGGCTTTCGTTATGGATTTTGAGTTCACCCACGAGCAGGACGAGGCCGCGGACCTTGCGGCCAGGATCCTGGCTGACAAGGCGACGCCGGCTCGGATGCGTCTGGTCGAGCAGGCCGGTGACAGGTTCGACCGGGATCTGTGGGCATCCCTCGGTTCGGCGGGCCTGCTCTCCCTTGTGGTGCCGGAGGAGTACGACGGCGCCGGACTGGGGCTGATCGAGCTCGCGCGCGTAATCGTCGAGGTCGGCCGCCGGGTAGCGCCCGTGCCGCTGGCCGTGCACGGTCCCGCCGCCTCGGTGCTGGCCGAGTACGGCAACGACGAGCAGAAGGAGGCGTGGCTGCGGGGTGCGGCGACGGGGGACGTCGTGCTCGCGCCCGCGGTTTCCGAAGACCTCGCACACCTTCCGAGAAGACCCTCGACCACGGCCGAGCCGACCGGTGACGGCTTCACCCTGCGGGGCACGAAGACGATCGTGCGGGCCGGCACCGTCGCAGACTTGCTCCTGGTCACCGCCAGCGCTCCTGACGGCGTCGGGATCTTCCTGGTCCAGCCGGACGACGCCGGGGTCACCGTGACCGCTGCACGGACCAGCGACGGCGACGAGGTGGCCCGGCTGGAGCTGACCGACGTACTGCTGTCCGGGGACCGGCTGCTCGGCGGTGTGGACGGAGTGGGCGCGCTGCGACTCGGGCAGCTGCTGACCGTCTGCGCGGCCGCGGAGCAGGTCGGCGTGGTGCGCGGAGCGGTGGCACTGACCGCTGACTACGCGAAGACACGGGAACAGTTCGGCCGCCCGATCGGCACCTTCCAGGCGGTCTCCCAACGTCTCGCCGACGGCTACATCGACGCGCTGCTCGACGAGCTCACGCTCTGGCAGGCGGTCTGGCGGCTCTCGGAAGGGCTCCCCGCAGAGGTCGAGGTGGCCACGGCGAAGCTGTGGGCCGCGGACGCCGGCCATCGCGTCGCGCACACGACGGTGCACGTGCACGGGGGCGTGGGGATCGACCTGGACGGCGAGGCGCACCGCTACTTCACGGCAGCCAAGCGGTTCGAGTTCGCCTTCGGTGGCGCGACCGAGCAGGCGCTCGCCATCGGCCGGGCGCTCGCCCGGCAATGACCCTGGCTGGTGGTCAGCGCCAGGCGAAGACCGGCTGCTCGAAACCGTCGACCGGAGTTGGGTCGCCCTCGAGCGCGAGCCAGCGGAGCTGGACGAGGACGGCTCCGGTCGGGGCGTGAATGAGGTCGCCGCCCAGTGGCACCTGCACCACGGGGCGGTCGCTCTCGGCGATGTCGACGAACCGTGGTGAGTCCGGAACCAGCAGGTTGTGCAGCCCGATCCGGTAGGCGGCCAGCACCTCGTCCGGGGACGGAGCAAGGTCCAGCCGGCCGCCACCCCACAGGCCATTCCCGCCCCAGAAATCCGAGGGGATGAGCACAGGATCACGCATGTCCAGGCTCGCCCATTCCCGCCGGGCACGGGT
>JAKDNC010000428.1 GCA_030452025.1 Nocardioides sp.
TCTCCTTCCTCGCCTGTGGCTTCCGGGTCGTACTGCTCCAGCGCCTCCTCCAGGTCCTCGTTGGCTTCCACAGCGTTCTGGTAAGGCTTCAGGGTGGACCCGGACCCGGGACCGCCCCAGGCCACCACTCGTGGGGTGACGGTGTCGACCTCGTCGATGAGCACGTCGAACTCACTCGCCGTTTCGGCGCACTTCGAGCAGTTTCCGGACCGGTCCGTCATATTGAGCGTCACCGACACCACGATTCGCGACGGCACGGGTTCCTCCGAGTCGGTCCACTCCAGCACTGCCGAGTCACCCAATGAGGTGCCCTGCAGCCGCATCCCTTGGAACGCGACGTAGGCGTGGTCTGGGTCTGCGTCGTCGACGGCGGCGCGCAACGTCTGAGCAGAGCCGGAGGTGAGCGCCTTCGCCCAGTCGGTGATGGCTGCCTCGACCCGTTCGTCGGGATCAGCGGCCTCCTCCAAGGTGGGCCAGCGGTTCACGCTGGACAGGTCCTCACCCATGGAGGGGAGCATCGGCATCAGTGCCGGGGCTCCCACGGTGCTCACGGCGCCGGCCTCGGTGGAGGCGGTGAGCACCTCCGCAGTGTAGAGGGCTGCTTCCTTGTCCTCCGTGGCGGGACGGTTCACCACGAACCGGACAGTCTGCATCGTCGGGTCCGGCTCTGCGGTCTCGTTTCTCGGGTCGACCTTGGCTTTGGGGAGCGTGCGGGTCGACTCCCACTGCACGATCTTTCCGCCTCGGATTGGCGCTTCCCCGGAGTCCAGCCATTCTTCGACCGCCACCGTAGCTTCAGCACGTACGCGATCGGCGGCAACAGCTGGTTTGTCCTCGACCGGCACAGGCTGGTCGCGGGTGACGGCGAGAACCACCCCAAACAGCAGGATCGGAGCCACCACGGCGCACACCTTGATGTATCCGATGGTCCACCTCGACCGACGGGCCAGCTGCCGTGCCACGGCGGACTCATCGCGCGGCACTTCGACGACGTCGTCGGGGAGCCAGTCGATCTCACTGTTGCGTTTCTTGAAGACCTTCCCCAGGGGGTTGCGTGCCTTACGGTCACGCTGGGACCCCTTGGTGGTGTCTTCTTCGGGAGTGTCGACGTCGCCTTCTTCGCCGATACCTCGGGTGCTGAGAGCCATGGTGTTCGCTCGCCTCCTCTGTCCTTTCACCATGCCGTAGATCAGGTGGTGGCGGTTCCCCGACAGGTGGCCCACCCCAGGCTGTGCGGCGCTATTCGGCGGGGGCATACCCGGTGACTTGGGAGCCGGGCATCTGGAAGATCACGCTGCCGTCAGTCCCCGCACCCAAGGGGCGCCCTTGGGTGGGGTAGACGCGGATGTCTTCGTCGGGGCGTATCCAGCCGAGGTTGACCACCCCGACCGTGCCGTCCGGCTTGCGCACGCTGGCGATCTCCCCGGCGACACCGACCACGCGATAATCTTCGCCGCCGTCGACGACGATTCGTCCGTTTTCGGCGTTCACCAGGTAGGGACCGACGCTGAGGTGGCTCGACCTGGTCCCGGACACCCCGCCTTGCACGTTGGTCATCGGGGTCGCCACCGCGCTGACCGGCTCCCCGGTCTCAGGTTCATGGGTGACCAGTTGCATCTCTTGGGTGGCGGGGTCCGCCCACACCGCGACGAGTGCCCCGGCGGTGCCTGTGGAGGCGTCGATGCTGGCTCCGACCCATCCGGCGAAGCGCAGGCCCGAGCGGGGGCGGATCATCTCGACGGCACGGGTTCCTGAGCTGGTGGGCAGGTGGGCTGTGCCGTCTGAGTGGAGCCACCACATGTCCCCGCCAGGGGTCGCTGCGTAGGCCCATAGTCCGCCCTTGGCCGCCGATGGCGCGTCCTTGCGGGTTGCGGGGGTCGCGGACCCGCTCAGGAACGCCGCGGTCGCCGTCTGTGTGTTGCCGTCGTCCTCGCCCTCGGGTTGGGGCGGGTCTTCGATCCAGTCGATGTGCACCCGGGTGCGTTTGGTCGGCTTCGTAGTCTTCTTGCGCTTGTTCTTCTTGCCCTTGCTGGGCTTGCTCGCCGAGCCCTTCTTGGGCTTGACGATGTGTTCGGTGAGGACGACGACCCCGGCGCGGTCCCCTTGCGTGACTAGGAGGCCTCCGCCGCGAGAGGACACTTCGGCGTCCCTGGGGAGAGCGAGGGTGTGCAGCGGCTGCTTGGTGGCGTCGACGCGGTACACGGTGACGGTGTTGCCCTGCTTCCACGCCACCACCGGGATCTGTCCGCCACCGCGAGCGTTGCGCAGTGTTGCCGACAAGATCGCCTCCACCTTGCCCTTGGCTTTGCCGCCCCCGATCACCACGCCAGTCTCCGGTGAACGGAGGGTTATGCCGTCGCGGGTGCCGACCACCACCGCGTGCGCAGTGGCGGCCACCGATGCGCCGGAGGGGACCTTGATGTTCCAGGCTTGCTCGAACCCGGGAAGCGACGTCTCCTTGGGTGGGTTGGCGGAGGTTTCCATCCCCACCGGGGAGAGCGCGTAGGCGCCGGTCAGGGGGGACGCCGATGCGTCGGCCGTCGGGCCTCCGGACCCGTCCCCCGAGAAGGCGGCGATGGAGAGGCTGACCACACACACCAGCGCCACCGTCAGGACTGCAGCGATCACGATCGGCTTCGGGCCTGTGGATGGGGCCGCGGAGCGGGTGCGTATGGAGGACCTGCCGCTGGTGGCGTGGTCGTCGTTGAGGACGGCGGCGCCGACCCACTCCTCGAGTTCGGTATGCGACATCTCGTTCACGTCGGGCACGTAGGCCTCGGCGCTGTGGGTGTCGTTGCTGCCACCTGCTGGGTGGGTTGTGGGTCCGGCAGCCAAGACCGGCTCGACGGGGCTGTCGTCGACCGGGCCGGGGGAGCCTGACACGTCCACATCGTCGTCGCCGAAGATCCCGTCCAGGTCGAACCGGTTCTGGCTCGGATCGGGCTCGCCGGGAGGATCCGACTGTTCGTCAGCGACCTCTTCGTCCCAGTTCCCAGGGGACAGCGTGTCGAGGTGCTCGTCCGGGTCGGCGGTGGCGGTGCCGTCGGTGGGCAGGAACGCGTCGGGCTTGTAGAGGTCTTCACCGGGCGGGATCGCGTAGTGGATCTCGTGGGTCAAGGATGCGGAGCCGAGCTCGGTCTCGTCCTGCGCCTCAGGCCACCAGCTGCCGTCGGGAGCAAAGGTGGCCTGAGTTCCGCGGATTTCGTCGATAGGTTCGGTGCCGGCGGCCAGCCAGACTGGTTGACCGGTGGCCCGGGCATGCTCCCGCAGGGCTTCGACGGCTTGGCTGGGGGTGGTGATGCCCCACGTCTCGGCCACGGACAGTCCTTCGACGGTCAAGGTGATCACCACACCATCGAGGGTGTCCATCGTTGCCCTGAGTGCATCCATGGGTGGCTCCTCTTACGCGCCCGCCGCGATCGCGGTGTCGAAGTCAGCCCAGAACGTCTCCATGTCTTCCCAGTGGGCATCGCGGATGTTCTGGCAGTGGATCATCACTTGGCTGGTCAACAGCGGGAGCAGCTGCTCGGCCGGTGCCGCCTTGGTCTCGTGGAGGGTCTCGGCCCAAAACTTGTCGGACCCGAGGCGGGCATGGGAGCCCTGACCGGCGCGGTCCACGGAGGTGAGCAGCATGTTGCCCACTCGGCAGATGGT
>JAKDNC010000429.1 GCA_030452025.1 Nocardioides sp.
GTGCACCACGTCCGGGCGAACATCGTCCAGCACCCCTCGAACCGCCCGCCCCACCCTGCCGGGCATGCCGACCGGGACCGTGTCGTACTTCGGGTAGCGGAAGGAGCGCACTCGATGGTGTACGCGGCCGTCTTCGGTCTCGCTTCGCCCAGCCTGTCCGGTCGGCGACGGGGAGACAACGTGCACCGCGTGGCCGCGTCCAGCCAGCCCTCGCGCCAGACGTTGGGAGAACTGCGCCGCACCGTTGACCGTAGGCGGGTAGGTGTCGGTGCCGATCAGGATTTTCATCGTGGCCTTTCGTATCGAGAAGAGGAATCCGGGACGCTGGCACGGCGATAGACGCTGAGCACCGTCCGGGTGAAGCACTCCGCTCCGAATGCCGAGCGGGCACTGACAGCCGCTCTTGAGGCGGCCACAACTGGTGCGGGATCGCGGGCGAGTTCGGTCAGCCGGTCGACGAGCGCGTTTTCGTCGTCGCCGAATGCGGGTATCCCGGCCTCCGTGAGTCCTTCAGTCAGAACGGGATCGCACCAGATGACGCCACGGAGCGCCATCACCGACTCGGCGACGGTCATCGGCTGGTTGTCCCAGCCGATCGATGTCAGGGCGGTCACGTGACTGCGCGACAGCCAGCCCGGCACCTCGGCGTGGGGAACCCGCCCGTGCAGCCGGATGCCGGCGCGCTCTTCGACCATCCGCTGCGCCGCTGGGAACTGCGGACCGGTGCCGAGCACGTCGATCTGCAACCGGCCCGGGCCCATCTGGTCGAGTGCTCGCAGGCTCGAGCGCAGGAACGGCAGCACGCGCTTCTCGGCCGAGAACCTGCCGGTCCACAAGACCCGCAAGGGTCCATCGACCCGCGTCAGTGGCCGGGCCGCGGTGTTCCAACGCACCGTGTTGGGAACGACGTCCACTTCCCGGAGGCCTGCCTGTCGCAGATGGTGACTCTGATGTGCCGACGGCGATATCACTCGGTCGGTCGCCAACCCAGTTGCCAGGGTCATGTTCCGCAGCGCGGAGTCCCCGCGTCGTTCAGCGAGCCGCTGCGACGGGAACGACAGGCCCGTCATTAATCGATGGAAGGCCGGGACACCGGCAGCCAGCAACGTCTGTATGTGTGCGCCGGTCTGCCAGAAAAACGTGTGTACCGTCTGCACCGTCGGAATCCGTAGCTCACGTGCCGCAGCGATCGCCGCTGCGGCGATACCGAACTCCGAATGCACATGCACGACATCGATTCCGGCGGCCTCGAACGCGTGGCGAAGCCTGGCGCGCAGTCGCGGCGTATGACGGGCGACCGGGAACCCGAGCCCTGGAGCGACGAACGCGACCGGTACGGATACGGACGTGATGCGGGGATGACCCCCGAGAGCCGTCAGACGGCCGCTGGGCGGACAGACGGCGAGCACGTCGGTAACCTCGGCGAGGGCACCGACCTGCTCGGCGAATGCGTTCTCGGCACCGCCGAGAGTGTCCAGCGTGTAATCGCTGACCACCGCCACTCGCGGCGTCCGCGTCGTTACTTGGTTGAGCGACACCGTCTCACCCCCGCCCGTACTGCGCACCGGCCAGCGAGGCACGTTGCCGCGCCTCGGGGTGATATCGGGCGAGCCCGGCGACGCCGAGCGCCGCCACCGCTCCGCAAGCGAGCATCGCAACGACCACCGGGGCGTTAATGCGCATGCCCTCGTCGAGCACTACCAGCCCGTAGACCACCGCCACTACGGGATCGACGGTGGTCAGCGCGCCGACTACGACCTCGGGATGTCCGACCGCGTAGGCCTGCTGGATCATCCAGCCGCCGACAACGCAGGTGGCGATGCCCCCTAGGCACAAGAAGCCCGCAGCCGGAGACAGCAAGCTCTCGCCGATCTTCAGCCACACGAATAGCGACTTCAACAATGCCGATGCGAGGCCGAAGAGCACGGCGCCGCCAGCAGCCAATGCCAGCGAGCGAAAGGCGACAGACGCACCACGGCTGATCGTGAATAGTCCTGCGCTGATCATGCAGCCGAGGACAACCGCGATCAGTACGAGGGGAAGGTCGATGCTGGCACGCTCCTCATGAGAGAAGCGCGTGGAGAGCACCGTGAAGCTGACGATGCCCGCGACTGTGACGGATACAGCGAGCCACACCGACCGTGAGGCCCGGTAGCCGTGGATTTTGGACGCGAGCAGGACCGACCACGGCACGGCGAGAATACCGATGGGCTGGACCACTGTGACCGGTGCCAAGAACAACGCCGCCACATGTAAGGCCGCTCCAAGGACGATCAGCAGCAAGCCAAGAAGCCACTGCGGCTCGCGCAACTGCCCACCGAGTTGCCGCAGCGTCAGCGCCTGCTCTTTCCCCGGTCGCTGTTTGGCTTTGATGGACATGTGCTGGAAGACCGCGCCGCCAGCGAAGCCGAACGTAGACAGGATCATGAGGCCGACGGCGGCGGTGAGGCTCAGCGCTCGCTCCCGACGCCGTGCCGGCCATCGCTGCAATCCGGGGTCTGAGCGTCCTGTTGCGGAGCCGTCGTCTGAGTGACGCTTCGGGGCAGACGTGGATCGAGGCAAGCTTGGGTCATGCTTCAAGCGAAGCAGCCGCGACGGGGCCGGTCAGTAGGTCTACCCGGAGTCTTCGGGCGGCACCTGCCCGTACCCCCGGCCTCCCGTACGCGGGCCTTCGGACACGGGCAACCTGGATGCGACGCTTCAGAGCCGGAGAGGCGGGGCGCGGCACCAGTACACAGGTATGGCCAGCCCTACCAGGAAGACGCGGTCTGGCGACAGTGCGAGCAGCGTCGGGTCGGGCTGGAATAGAGGATATGAACACCCACTGGCACGATTCAGCACGGTCATCGCATGCTGACGCGATCGTACTCAGTCATGTCACCAAGACGTTTCGTGGAAACCGGGGCAGGGAGGTCACGGCGATCCAGGACGTCTCCTTGGCGGTACCTGCCGGTCAGTTCGTCGCTATCGTCGGAGAGTCCGGGTCAGGGAAGTCAACGCTCATGCACTGTGCGGCCGGCTTGACCGACCCCACGACCGGCACGGTCACATTGGCAGGCACCAACCTCAGTGCCCTCAGCCCGGCCAATCGCTCTCGGTTTCGCTCGCACCATGTCGGCTTCATCTTCCAGGACTACAACCTGGTCTCATCGCTGACGGTCGCGCAAAACGTCGAGCTTCCCTCCCGTATCACTCCGGGGTCGCGAGCATCCGTCGACACCGCGGGGGTGCTGCGTTCAGTGGGCCTGGCCGAGCGTGCTCAGCATCTACCCCATGAACTATCCGGCGGCGAGCAACAACGCGTTGCCATCGCACGCGTCCTCGCCGCCCAACCCGCTGTCGTCTTCGCGGATGAGCCCACCTCTGCTCTTGACCTCGGCAACTCTGACTTGATCCTCAACCATCTTCACTACCTTTCGCGCCGAGGGGGAACTGTGGTCATGGTCACCCACGACGTCGATGCCGCCGCCCGCGCAGACCGAGCAGTCGTCATGGCGCACGCTCGCACTGTGGATGACATTCCCCATCCCACGCGGGATCAGTTGACTGCCCGCGTCACATCAGCACAGCGGACCCAACGGTAGACACTATGAACCAGATCGTAAAGCGGGATCTGTGGTTTCACCGCAGCACCTGGTTATGGACGTTCACCG
>JAKDNC010000430.1 GCA_030452025.1 Nocardioides sp.
GTTGCGGATCCACGCCGCGCTCAGGCAGCGCCCGTCCGCCGACGAGGTGTCCGTGCTCGTGGTCACCAAGGACGTGCTCAACGCCGGCTCCACCCGGTGGGCCCAGGGCGGGATCGCCGCTGCCCTCGGGGACGGGGACACCCCGGCCCAGCACGAGCACGACACGCTGGTCGCGGGCGCCGGAGCCTGTGACCTCGCCGCCGTACGCGCCCTGGTCACCGAGGGCCCCGACGCGGTGCGGGAGCTGATCGACCTCGGCACCAACTTCGACCACCACGACGGGGCGCTGTCGCTGACCCGCGAGGGCGGGCACCACCGTGACCGGATCCTCCACGCCGGTGGTGACGCCACCGGCGCCGAGATCCAGCGGTCACTGATCGCCGCGATCGAGGCAGCCCCGGAGATCGAGGTCATCCAGCATGCGTTGGCCCTCGACCTGCTGCTCGCCGAGGACGGCGGAGTCGCCGGACTCACCCTCCACGTCATCGGAGAAGGTCAGCGCGACGGCGTCGGCGCCGTCCACTGCCGCTCGGTCGTCCTGGCCAGCGGGGGCCTCGGTCAGGTCTTCGCCCAGTCCACGAACCCCCCCGTCTCCACGGGTGACGGGATGGCCCTCGCGCTGCGGGCGGGTGCCCGGCTGCGCGACCTGGAATTCGTCCAGTTCCACCCGACGGTGATGCATCTCGGCCCCGACTCCCGGGGCCAGCAGCCGCTGATCTCCGAAGCCGTCCGTGGCGAGGGCGCCTTCCTCGTCGACGGGCTCCCCGAGGAGGGCGGCGTCCGTTTCATGCCGAGCGTCCACGAGCTCGCGGACCTGGCGCCGCGCGACGTGGTCGCCAAGGCGATCACCAAGCGGATGCACGCGACCGGGCAACCCCACATGTGGCTCGACGCCCGCCATCTCGGTGACTCCTTCTGGGAAAAGCGCTTCCCGACGATCCTGGCGACCTGCCGCTCCCACGGAGTCGACCCGGTCACCGAGCTGATCCCCGTCGCCCCGGCGCACCACTTCGCCTCCGGTGGCGTCGCGACCGACCTGCACGGCCGATCCGACGTGCCCGGTCTCTACGCGACCGGAGAGGTCGCGTGCTCCGGGGTGCACGGCGCGAACCGGCTTGCCTCCAACTCGTTGCTCGAGGGGCTGATCTTCTCCCGTCGTATCGCCGATGTGCTCCCCGGCGAGCTGCGCCCGTGGGCCGAGCCTGCGCCCGACCGTCGGCCCGATCATGTCGCCAGCGCGGACCTGCTGCCCGCGCTGCAGGCCGTGATGACCGACTACGTGTCCGTGCTCCGCTCGGAAGCGGGCCTGCGCACGGCGCTCGCCGAGCTGGCCACCCTCGGCGGCCGTGCCGGTGCCCTCGGCGTCGACGCCTGGGCGGCCACCAATATCCTGACCATCGCCACCACTCTGGCCGAGGCGGCGCTGCTGCGCCAGGAGACCCGCGGCTCGCACTGGCGCGACGACTTCCCGGACCGCGACGACGCCACCTGGTCGGGACACTTCGACACCCGACTGGTCGACGGCGCCCTGGCCATCGACTTCAACCCCGCCCCGGCCACCGACGGGGCCCAACCAGCTGGAGCCGCCCGATGAGCCACGTGACCGAGATCGCCGCGCTGCCCTTCGTCTCGCTCCCCGACGAGCTGGTCACCGAGCTCGACGCCACCGGGCTCGGCGCACACCAAGTCTACGACGCAGTCGTGCGTGCGCTGGCCGAGGACCTCCCCGGCGACGACGTCACCAGCTGGTCGACGATCCCGGCAGACGACACCGCGACCGCCAATCTCGTGACCCGTCGGCCAGGCACCGTCGCCGGACTCGGGGTCGCCGAGGTCGTCTTCCGCCACGTCATCGGGGAGGCCGTCGAGGTCTCGCGGATCGCCGGCGACGGGGACGTCGTACGCCCCGGTGACACGGTGCTCCGAGTCACCGGCCCGACCGCACTGTTGCTCACCGCCGAGCGCACCGCACTCAACTTCATCGGCCACCTCTCCGGTGTGGCTACCGCCACCGCCGCCTGGGTGGCCGCACTCGACGGGACCGGGGCGCGGGTGCGGGACACCCGCAAGACGATTCCCGGTCACCGCGCGATGGAGAAGTACGCCGTCCGGTGCGGCGGCGGGGTCAACCATCGCCACTCACTCTCCGACATGGCGCTGGTCAAGGACAACCACGTCGTCGCGGCCGGTGGAGTCGTGGCGGCGTGGAAGCTGATCCGCGACCGTCACCCCGACGTTCCCGTGCAGGTCGAGGTGGACAACCTGGACCAGGTGCGTGAGCTGCTCGACGCCGGGGTCGAACACATCCTTCTCGACAACATGGACCCCGCCGGGCTGACCGAGGCGGTGGCCATCACCGACGGCCGGGCCGAGCTGGAGGCCTCCGGGGGGCTGACCCTCGAGGTGGCCGCCGAGATCGCGTCCACCGGCGTCGACTACATCGCTGTCGGGGCGCTGACGCACTCCGCCATGGTCCTCGACATCGGGATGGACCTGCGCTCATGACCCTGCTCACTGCCGACATCGGCAACAGCCACACCGGTCTCGGTCTGGTCCGCGACGGCGAGGTGCTCGCGCACTGGAGGGTCTCGACCGACGAGCGGCGCACCGCCGACGAATGGGCCGTGCTCGTGCTGGGGCTGCTGCGCGAGGCCGAGCACGGCGACGCGGTCGACGGGATCGCCGTGTGCTCGACTGTTCCGGCGGTGCTGCACGAATGGCGGGAAATGCTGGATCGACATTTCAACGCCATTCGCGCCGTGGTGGTCGAACCGGGAGTTCGCACCGGTGTCCCAGTCCTGATGGACAATCCCCGTGAGGTCGGCGCGGACCGGATCGTGAATGCGCTGGCCGCGGCCACATTCTTCGAGGGACCGACAATTGTCGTCGACTTCGGCACCGCGACGACGTTCGACGTGGTCAGCGGACAAGGCCAATACATCGGCGGCGCAATCGCGCCGGGTCTCGAGATCTCCCTCGAGGCCCTGGGAAGGCGCGGAGCGCAATTGCGCAAGGTCGAGGTGCTCCGACCCCGCAGCGTGATCGCGAAGAACACCGTGGAGGCGCTGCAGTCCGGGATGCTCTACGGATACGCAAGCCAGGTCGAGGGCCTGGTCACCAGGATGATCGACGAGCTCGGAGTGGCCACCGGCGACGTGAATGTGGTCGCGACCGGCCACCTGGCGCCGATAGTGCAAGGCGAATGTCGGTGTTTCACCGATGCCGCGCCCATGTTGACGCTTCTGGGACTGGAGCTGATCTTCCAGCGCAATTCCTGATTCCAGCACGCGGCAAACAATGTTTGTGGGGATAGCCTATTCTGAATTCAGTTGAAGCTGTCCCCCGAGAGTCAGGAGCAAAAGTCAATGGCCCAGAAGGTAAATATCATCCTCGTCGACGACCTCGACGAATCCGAAGCTGCCGAGACGCTCACCTTCGGTCTCGATGGCCTCGCCTACGAGATCGACCTGAACTCCGCCCACGCCGCGGAGCTGCGGGAGGCCCTCGCGCCCTATGTCGGCCACGGCCGCAAGGTGAGCGGCCGCCGCGCACCGGGACGGCGTGGCGCCGCGGCGTCCAACGGCCCCAGCGCCCGTGAGATCCGCGAGTGGGCCCGCGAGAACGGGTGGGAGGTCTCCGAGCGGGGCC
>JAKDNC010000431.1 GCA_030452025.1 Nocardioides sp.
AGCGCCCCTGCGTGTGAGGTGACGGCGTCGCTGGTCACGATCACCCTTGCCCCGGGATGCCGCTCGGCGAGGGCGGTGCGCAGCCGTGGCGCGTGCGCGGGGGCGCTCATCATCCCGGCCAGCCCGGCGACGATGGTGTCCACCGAGAGCCCGGCAAGGGGTGTGGCGCTGTGCAGCGTGCCCTCGGCTTCGGCCATTCGGGCCAGTGCCTGCTCGACGCCGTACGGGTCCGCGATGCCCGAAGCGCCCGGTCCTTCGCCGCGCCCCACGGGCTCGCCGTCGACCCAGAGGCCGATCCGACAGCCGGTCTTGCCGGCGTCGAAGACCAGGACGGTGGACATCAGCGCCTCGCCCTGCTCGCGGCTGAGTCGGACTGCTGCAACGAGAGCTCGGTCCGGATCTGGTATCGGTCGCCGCGGTAGATCGACCGGACGAATTCGGTCACGCTTCCTTCCGCATTCCACGAGGTGCGCTCGAAGAGCAGGGCCGGTGAGTGCACCGGCACGCCGAGCTCGCGTGACTCCTCATCATCAGTGACCGTGGGCTCGATGGTCTGCACGCCACGTGCGATGGTCACGTCGTAGCGGGTGCGCAGCAACTCGTAGAACGAGGCGTTCTCGAGGTCCGCCACGCTCAGCCCCGGGACGGTCATCTCCGGGACGTAGAGAGCCTCGATCGACATCGGCTCGTCGTCCGCGAGTCGGAGCCGGGTGACGTGCACGACCTCTGCGGTCGGGGAGACCTCCAGCCGGCGTCCGATCCTGGCCCCGGCCGCTCGTCGCACGAAGTCCAGGATCACCGAGCCCGGGCGGAGTCCGCGGGCGCGCATGTCCTCGGTGAACGAGGTCGCCGACAGCGTGGTGTCGAGCTTCGGGCCGATCGCGAAGACGCCGACACCGGGGCGGCGTCGTACCAATCCGCTGGCCACCAACTCATCGGTGGCGCGTCGGAGGGTCATTCGGGAGACCCCCAGCTCTCGCACCAGGTCCCGCTCCGCGGGGAGCGGTTCGCCGGCCGCCATCGTGTCCAGACGATCCAGGAGCTGGTCGCGGATGGCGTGGTACTTGGTCACGCAGAACATTCACGCACAGGCGAAATGGAGAAACAAGACCATTGGACTAGAAAAGTGGACCACTGGCTGAGTCCGGAGTGCGGGCTGCGTTGTCCACAGGCTGTTGAGGTGGCCGTAGACAAGCGAAGCGTCTCTCCCGTAGGAATACAGGCACGAAAACCCTTCATCTCGGGACGGGGACCATGACTTCGACGTACGCCGACGCACATGCGGCGCTGGTGGAGACGCTGGATGTGCGTGTCCGGGACCTGGTTCGTCGTGACGGTCTCGACCCGCAGTCGGATGCGCTCAGGGTGCGTCGCATCGCCGAGGACGTGGTGCGTGAGCATGACGAGCGGAGCCTCACCGGCCAGGTGGCCCGGGTGCCGGACCCGCGGGCCATGGTCGGCGAGATCGTGGCGCGGGTCTCGGGGTTTGGTCCGTTGCAGCCCTATCTGGACGATCCAGCGGTGGAGGAGGTCTGGATCAATGATCCGAGCCAGGTGTTCATCGCCAGGCACGGCAAGCATGAACTGACCAACACCGTGCTCACCAGCGCCGAGGTCGACGAGCTCGTCGAACGGATGCTCAAGTCCAGCGGTCGTCGTATCGACGTGAGCTCGCCGTTCGTTGACGCCATGCTTCCCGAGGGGCACCGACTCCACGTAGTGCTCGAAGGAATCTCGCGAGGCTTCTCGGCCGTCAACATCCGCAAGTTCACGCTGAGGGCCAGTCGTCTCAACGACCTGGTCGAGCTCGGCTCATTGAGCCGCCAGGCGGCGGTCTTCCTTGACGCGTGTGTGCGCACCGGGCTGAACATTCTCGTTGCCGGAGGCACCCAGGCCGGCAAGACGACGATGCTGAACTGTCTTGCCTCCTCGATCCCCGGCGGCGACCGCGTGATTTCCGCGGAAGAGGTCTACGAGCTTCGCTTCCACCACCCCGACTGGGTGCCGCTCCAGACGCGTCAGGCCGGGCTGGAGGGGACTGGCGAGATCAGGCTCCGCGAACTCGTCAAGGAGAGTCTGCGGATGAGGCCCAGCCGCATCATCGTGGGAGAAGTGCGCGCCGAGGAGTGTCTCGATCTGCTCCTTGCCTTGAACGCGGGCTTGCCTGGCATGTGCACGATCCACGCCAACAGCGCCCGGGAAGCCCTGATGAAGATGTGCACCCTTCCGCTCCTGGCGGGGGAGAACATCTCCGCAAGGTTCGTTCAGCCCACGGTCGCCTCTAGCGTCGACCTGGTCGTCCACCTCGGGATCGACACCGCCGGCGTACGTCGCGTCAACGAGATCGTGGGCGTCAACGGACGGGTCGAGAACGATGTGATCGAGACCGAGGCCATCTTCATGCGGGAACGCGACGAGCTCCGAGCCCAGGGCGGAATGCCACCGCGGCTCGAGCTTTTCGCGCGGCACGGCATCGACATCCACCAGATCCTGGGCGGTGACTGACGTGGGTGCTGTGGTCGGCCTCGGATGTGGTGTCGGACTCTTGTTGATCTGGGCTGCGTTCTTCCTGCCGAGGGCCGAGAAGGCTCCAGACCCGGGGCCGGGCCGGATCGAGGCGCTGCTCGCGCGGGCAGGCATGGCAAGCGTCTCGGTCAACAGCTTCCTGATCCTCTGTGCGGTCATCGGCGTGCTGGTCACGGTGCTCATGCTCGCGGTCTCGGGCACGCCTCCGGTGGCTCTCGTCTTCGGGGTGATGGCCACCTACCTCCCGGTCGCAGTGGTGACCGGGAGGGCCCGCAAGCGCCAGCGTGAGTTCGCCGAGGTCTGGCCGGAGGCAGTCGACAACCTCGCATCCGCGGTGCGGGCCGGCCTCTCACTGCCCGAAGGCCTCGCCGCCCTCGCCGAGCGCGGACCCGAGCCACTACGGCCGGCGTTCGAGAAGTTCGCCCGGGACTATCAGGTCACCGGCCGGTTCAACGATGCCCTGGACCGGCTCAAGGAGGTCCTCGCCGATCCGGTCGGCGACCGGGTCGTCGAAGCGCTGCGGATCGCCCGCGAAGTCGGCGGCGGGGAGCTCGGTCGCCTCCTGCGGAATCTGTCCGGCTACCTCCGCGAGGACATGCGCACCCGTTCCGAGCTCGAGGCCCGCCAGTCCTGGGCGGTCAACGGAGCCAGGATGGCTGTCGCGGCTCCCTGGCTCGTGCTGCTCATGCTCTGCTCGCAGCCCGAGGTGATCCAGCGCTATGCCGCACCCGGTGGCGCACTGGTCCTTGCGATCGGCGCCATCTGCTGCGTGGTCGCCTACCGCCTGATGATGCGCATCGGTCGTCTGCCAGTCGAGAGGCGGATCCTCGCGTGAGTCTCGAGACCTGGGGTGTCGTCCTCGGCGTCACCACCGCAGCCGGACTCCTGCTGATGCTGAGTCGGATCGTCGCCATGCGTCGGGCGGACCTGTCGGTCCGGGTGTTGCCCTACATTCAGGATCTCGCCCAGGTGCGCCGCGTCGACGTCCCAGGAAAGAGCACCGGCGCCACGCGAGGCGTCTTCGGGCCGACGCTGCGCAGCGCAGCGGAGGGCGTCGAGCGGGTCCTTGGCGGCGCGGCCTCCGTCGAACGTCGGCTACAGCGCGCCGGCATCGAGAAGA
>JAKDNC010000432.1 GCA_030452025.1 Nocardioides sp.
CGAGCCAGCTGAGCCAATCCGGTTGAGGCGAGCCAGCTGAGCCAATCCGGTTGAGCAGCGGACCTACCACCACTCGCTGTCGAGCTTGCTCTCCATCGCACGGAGATGTTCCCGGGAGCAGAGGTCACAGAACCGGCGCTGTCGCCCGCTCTCCACGGCCGTCGTCCAGGTCAAGGGCATTTTTTCGCCCCCGGCCTCGCGTCCACAGAAGTCGCATGTCACCGCCACGTCTCCCCCCGTCCCGCTGACGGGGCCGGCGACCGCGGTGGTCACCGGCCCGATCAGCTACAGGTTGTTTGCGTCAGGCGATTCGCTCACAGACGGGCAAGCGCGAGCCGTGCCCGTTGGGCAGCCTTCTCGGCCTTGCGGCTGAGCCGACGGGCGACGGCGACCTGGTGGCCCTGCCGCATGCGCTGCGCCTCTCCCAGGCGCGCGGACATTTGTGCGCGCGCCAGTTCTTCATTCATCAAACTCATGTCGTTGCTCCAGTTGCTGATGGTGTTCATGACGGTTCGTGCCTTTCTTCACAGGGGCTGTTCACATCACGCGGCGGTGTCGTTCTTGCGGGGGCGACCGCGAGGGCGTTTGCGGGGGATCACCACTCCTTGAAGGAACAGTTCACCGCCCCAGACACCCCACGGCTCGCGACGTTCGAGCGCGCCGGCGAGGCACAGTGCCTGGACCGGGCAGTCCGCGCACAGGGTCTTGGCGTGCTCCACGTCGCTGGGCAATTCAGCGAAGAACAGCTCCGGGTCGTTGGCCCGGCAGGGAAGGCGTTCCTCGTCGACCTTGTCCGCGCTCGCGTGCAGCCCCCCGAGTGATGTCTCGGTAGCCTCAGGGAAAACGCTGATGGTCATGCATGTCACCTCCTTGTGACCTGATCTGTGGGTGTGGATCGGGCGGAGTAACAAAAAGGCCGCGGATCCCGGTTGTCGGGTTCCGCGGCCTGGAGGCTGCCGATGCGCTGATGGATCAGCGTGGCGGTGGACTCCAGACAGGGATACCCGGGGTGACTCCCGTGGAGGGAGCGTCGATGGCGCGCTCGCGAGTCGTCACGTCGACGTGGGCGCAGGCCACCTCACCAAAGGCGTAGGTGGGCATGGCGATCCACGGCTGGGTCACAGTCGCGCTCGGGGTGTTGATGTTGATCATTTGCTCCACCTCCTTCGGTGATCGTGCGCCGGGTCTTGCCAGGACCTTTGTGCGCTGAAGTTTTTCGGGCAAGAAGAAAACTACACGGCGACTGCTGTAATGGGCAATCGATTTTCTGGGTATTTCTTTCGAATTCTTGTAGACGCCCGGATCGGGCCTCGAATCACTCGATCAGCGCGAGCACGTCGGCGGCGTACCGCTCGATCTTGGACGGACCGACACCACTGACGCGCAGCAGCTCAGTCTCGTTTCCGGGCTTCATCTCGGCGATCGCCTCGAGGGTCTTGTCGGTGAACACGACGTAGGCCGGGACCTGGTCCTCCCCTGCCCGCTCCCGGCGCCATTCCTTGAGCCGGTCGAAGAGCTTCTCGTCGTAGGTGGCCGGACAGTCCTCGCAGCGTCCGACCTTGCGCTCCGCGCCGCTGCCCAGCGGACGACCACAGGAGCGGCACATCGCGGCCCGTGCACGCTTGGTGGAGCGGGTTCGCGTCTCGGTCGAGGCGCGGCTGGCCGCGTCACTGAGATCCTCGAGGAACCGTGAGGGCTTGCGGCTGCGTCGACCGCCGGGATTGCGCGCCAGGCTCCAGGAGACGGTGAGGTGGAGCCGGGCGCGGGTCAGACCGACATAGAGCAGGCGCCGCTCCTCCTCGATCTCCTTGGGCCCCTCGGCGAAAGTGATCGGGATCGACCCCTCCTGCGCGCCGCAGACGAAGACGGTGTCCCACTCCAGGCCCTTGGCGGTGTGCAGCGTGGCCAGCGTGACTCCCTCGGCGACGGGTGCGTGCTGCTCTGCGGCCCGACGGTCCAGGTCATCCACGAAGGCGTTGAGCGAGTCGGACCCCTCCTCGCCCTCGAAGGATCGCGCCCACGACTCGGCCTGCGAGACCAGCGCGTGGAGGGACTCCCAGCGGTCGCGGGTGGTGCCGCGCCCCGTCGGCGGCTGGCTGGTCCAGCCCATCCCCGCGAGCGTCCCGCGCACGTCCTCGAGCAGGTCTCCGCCGCTGCCGCCGGACCGGGCGGTGCCGCGGAGCAGGGTGATCGCCTGCCGGACCTCGGGGCGGTCGAAGAAGCGCGCGGCGCCACGGACGACGTAAGAGATCTTTCGCGCCGAGAGGGCGTCCTCGAACGCCTCCGACTGGGCGTTGATGCGAAAGAGTACGGCGATCTCGCTGAGCGCGACCCCGGTGGAGCGCAGGCGCAGGATCTCCGCAGCCGTCCCCTCGGCCTCGGCCACCTCGTCGTCGTAGCCGGTGTAGGTGACGCCGGGGCCCGAGGGCCGCTGAGCGACCAGCTCGACCCCTTTGGACGGCGTACCGGAGAGCAGCTTGTTGGCCGCACCGACCACCTCGGGAGTGGAGCGGTAGTTGCGGACCAGCTCCACGGAGGTGGTCCCGGGATAACGCTCGGGGAAAGCGCGGAGGTAGTCGGCGTTGGCGCCGGCGAAGCTGTAGATCGTCTGCGCCGGGTCGCCAACGACGCACAGCTCGTTGCGGCCTCCGAGCCACAGGTCCAGAAGCGCGGATTGGAGGGGTGAGACGTCCTGGAACTCGTCGACGACGAACCATTTGTACTGGCGCCGCACCTGGGCGGCGACCCGCTCGTCCTCCACCAGGAGCGCGGCGTTGAGCAGCAGCACGTCCTCCATGTCCATCCGACCCTGGCTGCGCTTGACGTCTTCGTAACCGCTGAACACCCGGGCCACCGTGGCCGGGTCGATCCCGCTGACGTCCCGACCCCGCCGGGGCGCAAGGGCGGCGTACTCCTCCGGGCGGACGTTGGAGACCTTCGACCACTCGATCTCGGAGGCCAGGTCGCGCAACGTGCCCTGGTCGACGCCCAGGCGCTCGCGCCGGGCGGCCAGGGCGATCATCGGAATCTTGGACTGGGTCAGGGTCGGCAACTCGGTGCCGTGGACCGCGGGCCAGAAGTAGCGCAGCTGGCGCAGCGCGGCTGCGTGGAAGGTCCGGGCCTGCACGCCGGGGGCACCGAGCTCGCGCAGGCGGGTGCGCATCTCGCCCGCAGCCCGCGCCGTGAAGGTCACGGCGAGCACCTCGGTGGGCGCATAGATGCCAGTGGCCACGCCGTAGGCGATGCGGTGGGTGATGGCGCGGGTCTTGCCGGTGCCGGCACCTGCGAGCACGCGCACAGGTCCGCGCAACGCCTCCGCCACAGCCCGTTGCTCGGGATCCAGCGCAGCCAGCAGGTCGTCGGGCGCGGTCATGGAGGAACATTCACCTCGTGCGGGGTGTTGATGGAAGATGGAAGCACTGACCACCCTAGATGTCGGGAGGGACAACCCCTTGAGCACGTTCACGATGTACACCACCCCTTGGTGCGGCTACTGCCACCGTCTGAAGAGCCAACTGGATCGCGAGGGCATCAGCTACGAGATTGTGGACATCGAGCAGCAGCCCGAAGCCGCCGATCTGGTCGCGACGGCCAACGGCGGGAGCCAGACGGTGCCGACGTTGATCTACTCCGACGGCA
>JAKDNC010000433.1 GCA_030452025.1 Nocardioides sp.
GGCCGGGGAGTCGCCCTGTCCTCGCTCGGGCCGGGGGCGCCGCGTCGTCGTGTCGAAAGAGGGACCAGGATCCGGAAACAAATCCCGGACGGGTGTTGTTCAGCTGCACATGGACAGGGAACTCCCGGGAAGCCTGCTGACCAAGCGGCGCCACATCGACCTGCGGCGCAACAGCAGCGCCCGTTGATGCACTGACCTCCCAGTGGTCGCGGCCTCTGCCGCTGATCCGGCCGGTCCAGTCGTTCCTGTTCACAGAAGGTATAGCCCATGTCTCGCATCTTCGGCGCCACACGCGCGCCCGCTTCTCCTGGCACCTCTTCTCCTGACGCCGGCCCCCGCCGTCGCCGGTTCCGGGTCTCATTCGGCACCCAGGTACTCATCGGCCTCGTCGTCGGTGTCCTCCTCGGCGTCGTCGCCCGAGCGATGGGCCCCGACGGCACCGTCGACGGGGTGGCCGATCCCAATTGGCTCACCCAGACCCTCGAGACTGTCGGCTCGATCTTCGTTACCCTGCTCAAGACGGTGGTCCCGCCCTTGGTCTTCCTCGCGATCGTCGCCTCCGTCGCCAACCTGCGAGAAGTGAGCGGGGCCGCCCGGCTGGCTTGGCAGACCCTGCTCTGGTTCGCCATCACCGCGTTGGTCGCGGTCGGGATCGGGATGGTGCTGGGCCTGGTCACACAGCCCGGCAACAACGCCAGCGTCTCCGAGTCGGCGGCCACCGCGCCCGAGTCCAGTGGCTCGTGGCTCGACTTCCTGACCGGGATCATCCCGGCGAACATGCTTGGCATCGAAGGCTCGTTGGGCGATGACAACACGGTCGCCTTCGGCTTCAACGTGCTCCAGATTCTGGTGATGGCGATTGTCGTCGGTATCGCGACGCTCAAGGTCGGCGAGGCGGCTGAGCCGTTCCTCACGTTCGTCCGGTCGTTCCTGGCCGTGGTGCAGAAGGTCCTCTGGTGGGTCATTCGACTCGCTCCGATCGCGACCGTCGGTCTGCTCGGCAACGCTGTGGCGTCCTACGGCTGGGACGCGCTTGGCTCCCTGGGCACCTTCGCGATCACCATCTACGTCGGCCTCGCGCTGGTCCTCTTCGGCGTCTACCCGACGCTGCTGCGCCTGCACGGGCTGAGCATCAAGCAGTTCTTCACCGGCGCCTGGCCGGCCATCCAGCTCGGCTTCGTCTCACGCTCTTCGATCGGTTCGCTGCCGGTCACCCAGTCGGTGACCGAGCGGAACCTGGGTGTTCCGCGGGAGTACGCCTCCTTCGCGGTGCCGCTCGGGGCGACCACCAAGATGGATGGTTGCGCCTCGATCTATCCGGCCGTCTCGGCGATCTTCGTCGCGCAGTTCTTCGGGATCGACCTGGGCATCACCGACTACCTCCTCATCGCGTTCGTTTCGGTGATCGGCTCGGCGGCAACGGCCGGTGTCACCGGCGCCGTGGTGATGCTGACGCTGACCCTGTCCACGCTGGGCCTCCCGCTGGAAGGGGTCGGCCTGCTGCTGGCGATCGACCCGATCCTCGACATGGGTCGTACGGCGACCAACGTCGCCGGCCAGGCGCTGGTGCCGACCATCGTCGCCAAGCGGGAGAAGATCCTGGATCAGGGCGTGTACGACGCCCCGCGCACGGGGGAGGCTTGGCGCGAGGAAGAGCCGGTCGCGGCCTGACCTGACGGGTCAGCCCCGGTCGACTCAGTCGGCCTCGACGGTGTTGTCGTCGTGGTGCACCTCGCGGTCGAGGGCTGCCCTGGCCTCGGGCTTCCCGTGGAAGCGCTTGTAGCTGTAGATCAGCAGCCCGATCGCGAAGATCCCCGAGCCGATCTGGGTGACCCCGGTCCAGATCCCGCCGGGCAGCCACCAGGTGTCCGAGAGCGGCCACCACGAGGGGCTGTCCGGTTGGGCGATCCACACGACGCCGAAGGCGATCAGGATCAGCGCAGCGAGGACGGACAGGACGATCCGGAGCCAGGTCTCGACGCCCTCGGCGGCGCCCTGCAGTGCACGCAGCCGGACCGGCTCGACACGGCGCTCGGCCCAGTCGTACTGCTGGGAGAGGACCGCCAGGCCGGCGAACATGCACAGCAGTCCGGGGCCGGGCAGCACAAGCGCTGCAATCCCGATCAGCAGCAAGCCCCAGCCGATGATCTCCAGCACCAGCCGCTTGGCGGCTCCGCCTCCTGGTACACCCATGATGAGAAGGTTCCCAGATGGAGTCGAATTCAACCCTTTCGCCAGCCACCATCCCCGTCAGTGGAGGCTTTCGTGCCCCAGATGCACGAAAGACTCCACTGATCCATCAAGGCGTTTGGACTACGGTCGAACCGTGACCAATCGACTTGCCGACGCCACCTCGCCTTACCTCCTCCAGCACAAGGACAACCCCGTCGATTGGTGGGAGTGGAGTCCGGAGGCGTTCGCCGAGGCGCGTGAGCGCGACGTCCCGGTGCTGCTCAGTGTCGGCTACGCCGCCTGCCACTGGTGCCACGTGATGGCCCACGAATCGTTCGAGGACGAGGCCACCGCGACCTACATGAACGAGCATTTCGTGAACATCAAGGTCGACCACGAGGAGCGCCCCGATGTCGATGCGGTCTACATGAGCGCCACCCAGGCGATGACCGGGCAGGGTGGCTGGCCGATGACCTGCGTCCTCGACCACGAAGGGGTGCCGTTCTTCGCCGGGACCTACTTCCCCAACGAGCCCCGCCACGGGATGGCCAGCTTCCGGCAGGTGCTCGAGGCGCTGAGCCAGGCCTGGACCGAGCGTGGCGACGACGTCCGCAAGGCCTCCGACCAGATCCGCGAACACCTGCGCGCACAGGGCGCCCCCGCTGCCGGCAGCATCACCGAGGACACCCTCGAGCGCGCCGTCCACACCCTCACGGGGGAGTTCGACGCGAGCAACGGCGGGTTCGGGGGAGCGCCGAAGTTCCCGCCGTCGATGGTGCTGGAGTTCCTGCTCCGCCGCCACCGGCGCACCGATGACGTGGCCACACGCCAGATGCTCGACGCCAGCTGCATCGCGATGGCCCGCGGCGGCATCTACGACCAGATCGGCGGCGGGTTCGCGCGTTACTCCGTCGACGCCGGCTGGGTGGTGCCCCACTTCGAGAAGATGCTCTACGACAACGCGCAACTGCTCGGCCTCTACGCCCGCTGGGGGGCCAACCGGGTCACCGAGGAGACCGCGGACTTCCTGCTCCGCGAGCTGCGCACCGACCAGGGCGGCTTCGCCTCCGCCCTCGACGCCGACAGCGAGGGTATCGAGGGCAAGTTCTATGCCTGGACGCCGGCCCAGCTGGTCGAAGCGCTCGGTGAGGTCGACGGCGCCTGGGCAGCTGAGGTCTTCGAGGTGACCGCGGCAGGCACCTTCGAGCACGGCTCCTCAACGCTCCAGCTCAAGTCGGACCCGGACGACCTCGAGCGACTCGAGGGCGTGAAGCAGCGACTCCTCGACGCGCGCGCCAGCAGGGTCCGGCCCGAACGCGACAACAAGGTGGTGGCCGCCTGGAACGGACTGACAATCAGCAGCCTCTGTGCCTCGGGGGGGCTGCTGCGCCGCCGTGACAATGGCGCGGCCGCCCCGCGGGCCGGCCGCCGCGTGGGCGACTTCCCCCACGCCGCCG
>JAKDNC010000434.1 GCA_030452025.1 Nocardioides sp.
ACCTGCGGGACTCCCTCGAGGCAGCCCCCCCAGGTGCGGCCTGTCAGGGTTTGGGCGGGGCCGGCCCAGGCCCACGGCTGGGTCGGTTCCCGGTCGCCGTACTCGCTCAAGGCCGCCGGGTCGGCCCAGTCCTTGCCGATGTCCTCGGATTCGCCTGGGTCGGTGACCTCGAGACGCTCGCCGGTCAACAGCGCTGCTCGCAGCGCGGCGTGGTGGCACGGATCGACTGCAGGGCCAGGACCGAGTTGCACCTGGGTCGAGCCCCCGTAGAACCCGGCGACCTCGTGTGTCCACAGCCACGACAGGATGTGGGTGTTGTCGCTGTAGCCGAGGAAGGGCTTGGGGTCCGCACGGACGAGCTCGGCGTCAAGATGAGGCACGACGGTGATCTGGTCGTCTCCACCGATCGTGGCCAGGACGGCCCGGATCTCGGGGTCGGCGAAGGCGGCGTTGAGGTCCGCAGCACGGTCCTGGGCGCTCGCGCCGACGCGGCGGGTCGTCGGGTATTCGACGGGGACCAGTCCTGTCACGTCGGTCAGGCGCCGCATCGCCTGCTCGTGGACCGCCGGAGCGACACCGGGGGCCGCGAAGGACGGCGACAGCACCGCCACCTTGTCCCCGGGACGGGCCTTGCGGGGGCGCACCAAGCCTTGCTCCATGCCTACATCCGACCAGCCACCGCGGCTCCGGCCAAATTGATTCTGGTCGGGTGGTCACACTCGGTGCCGCTCGTTCGTCATCGAGGTGACAGCAGCGGGTGGAAGGGTGTGACAGATGAACGCGACCGAGGTCTTCGAGCAGGAGCGACCGAGGCTGGTGCGGATCGCAGCCCGAGTGCTGGACGATCACGCCGAGGCAGAGGACGTCGTACAACAGGCTTGGCTGCGGTTGCACCGCACGGAGGCGGAGATCGAGAACCTCCCGGGGTGGTTGACCACCGTGACCACCCGGCTCTGCCTGGACCGACTGAGGGCGAACACCCCGCTCCCCAGCGGTGACGACGAGATGGGTGCCGACACCACGCCCGATCCTGCCGAGGACGTCGTGCTCGCGGACACCGTGGGCGCGGCCCTTCAGGTCGTCCTCGACCGGCTCTCGCCCCGGGAGCGGGTTGCCTTCGTGCTGCACGACAGCTTCGGGTTCGAGTTCACCACCATCGCAGCGGTCCTCGAGACCACCCCGGCGGCAGCCCGCAAGCTCGCTTCCCGGGCGCGCGCCAGGATCGGCCAGCCGGCTCCCGAGGACGAGCTGGCGGACTGGGAGATCGTGGACGCCTTCATGGGCGCGGCCCGTGAGGGCAACTTCGACCGGCTGCTCCAACTGCTCGCGCCCGACGCGATTGTGCGGGCGGACGCCGCCGCGGTCCGGGCTGGCACGCCGGAGCGGATGGACGGCCGGGACGAGCTGGCGACCTTCTTCAACGGCAGCGCCCACGCAGCACTTCCCGTGTACGTCGACGACCGTCCGGCCGCTGCCTGGTTCCACCGTGGTGAGGCGATGGTCCTCTTCGACTTCACCATCGCGTCCGGCGTCGTGGCGAGCATCACCTTCAGGGCCGAGAAGGAGACGCTGGACCGCGTCGTCCGCCGATCCTGAACGCACTGACCACCAACCGAGTCTGACCACCAGAAGGAGACGACGATGAAGACCATGACCTGCCGCCAGCTGGGTGGCCCCTGCGATCTCGAGCACCGCGGCGAGAGTGCTGACGACGTGATCAACGCCCAGGACCAGCACCTCAAGGCGGCCGAGAAAGCCGGAGACGAGTCGCACCTGCCGGCGCGCAAGGAGATGAAGGGCCGCTGGCGCCACCCGAAGAAGTCGATGGGCTGGTACAACGACATGAAGAAGGCATTTGCAGACCTGCCAGCCGACCTGCCAGGGGAGTGAGACAACGGCCGGCTGCCCCGGGTCAGGTCATCGCTGGAAGTCCACCGACTGGTCGAGGGCACTCGTGATCAGCGGGGTGCTGGGGGTGTCGCGGAGGACCAGGGTGAGCTGGCCAGCGGCTTCGTAGATCAGGTACTTCACCTCGTCGCGCTCGCCGACCCCTTGTTGGCGCAAGTGGGTGGAGATGTCGTCGTCACTGATGCCGCAGCGGAGCAGTTGGCCGCGGCGCAGCTTCCCGTCCTGGACCAAGACGCGGATGCGGTGGTCGAAGAGCGGGCGTAGGGCCTCGGACAGGCGCACGGTGCTGGCCAGGCGATGCACGACCAGCAGCGACACCAGTGCGACCGCCCCGGTGATGAACGACTGGGGGGAGGCGATGGCGGTGCGCCCGACGATGGCTCCGATCGCGGCGGCGGTGACGAAGTCGAGGATCCTCCACTGAGCCAGGGTGCGGCGGTGACTACCTCGGAGTCCGAGGGTGGCAATGACGTACATCAGTGCCGCCTTGCCCGCTACGGTGCCGAGGTCCTGCCAGTTGCCAATGAGCCAGTCCATGTTCATTCTCCTTCTCGAGAGCTCTTACCTGTCACGCCGCTACCTTCATACCCGCCGTCTGGGGGCTTGGGGGTGGTCAAACAGTCAACTCATCGCATACCTTCTTGTGACCTAAGTCACCCAGGAGGAATGCATGCGCTCGATACTTGTCGGAGTGGACCGAAGTGATGCATCCAGACGCGCAGTGGATTACGCCGCCCAAGAGGCGCGCGACTCCGACTGTGCACTCAAGGTCGTGCACGTCATCAACTGGTCCCGCTACTCGTTCACCACCAATGAGGACAACGCGTCTCGTCCTCTCGAACGCCAGCGCGAGATCACCACCGCGCAGCGCGAGGTGATCGATCCGCTGATCAAGGGGATTGAGGGAGTCGACGTCACCAGTGACATCCGGTTCGGCAAGCCGTCCGAGGTGCTCGCCGACGTCGCCAAGGAAGAGGGGCACAACCTGGTGTTCGTTGCCCGCACGGGTGACTCGGGTCTCCGAGAAGCGATCTTCGGCAGCACCGCGAGCCGACTGGTCCAGCACGCGGCCGTTCCGGTGGTGGTGGTCCCGTGATCGCCCCCTACCTGGTGGTCCAGGGCATCGACGACACGATCGACAACTACTTCGGCCCGTTCGCGGACTGGCTCGCCAGCATCGTGTTCTTCGCCGTGCCGATCGGTGGCGCCGACGTGCCGCTGATCGTGGGCTGGCTGGTCATCTGTGGCTTCTTCTTCACCTTCTGGCTGAAGTTCCTCAACGTCCGCGGCATCCCGCACGCGATCGCCCTGATCCGGGGCAAGTACACCCGCCGCGACGCCGAAGGCGAGGTCACGCACTTCCAGGCCCTGGCCACCGCTGTCTCCGGCACGGTCGGGCTGGGCAACATCGCCGGTGTGGCCGTGGCCATCTCACTCGGCGGTCCGGGCGCGACGTTCTGGATGATCCTGTGTGGCTTCCTCGGGATGTCGACCAAGATGGCCGAGTGCATGCTGGCGGTGAAATACCGCAAGGTGCACGCCGACGGCACCATCTCCGGTGGCCCGATGTACTACCTGCGCGACGGGCTGGCTGCGCTCGGCCGCCGCAGACTCGGGAAGACCTTGGGTGGCTTCTGGGCGGTCTGCATCTTCTTCGGCGCTCTGGCCGGCGGCAACGCCTTCCAGTCCAATCAGGCCACCGAGCAGATCATCGCC
>JAKDNC010000435.1 GCA_030452025.1 Nocardioides sp.
CCCCGCAGACCGGCCCACGCCGGCTGGTGCGCAACACCCACGAAGGCATGCTGGGCGGTGTCTGCGCCGGACTGGCCGACTACTCCGGTATCGACCGCAACCTGATCCGGGTGCTGGTCGTGATCGGGTCCGTCCTTGGCCTCGGATCACTGATCATCGCCTACATCGCGGCGTGGCTCTTGATGCCCGCCCGTTGAGTCGAGTCGGCGCGAACTGACTGTCGAGCCCGTCGAGTCGGCGCGAACTGACAACACGTTGGTCAGTTCGTGCCGACTCGGCCTGCTTTGGGGCAAGTTCGTGCCGACTCGGCCTGGTTGATCAGTTGTAGATGGCCTCGGCCCACTCCGGGTGGTCGATGAAGGGGTTCCGGTTGTGCTGGAAGTCCTCATAGATCACGTCGTTGCGGTGCTGCTCGAAGGTGCTCGGCGGGTCCTGCTCGTTCCACTCCAGCAGGACGGAGATCTTGCCGATGTAGGGGGCCGAACCATTGTCGACCTGGTCGTTGGGCTCCAGGTCGGCGAAGGACCCCTCGCCCTCGTAGCGGACCGCCATGTAGAGGATCATCCGGGCGACGTCGCCCTTGACCTCGTCCGGCGGCTCGAACGAGTCCCCATCGGTGGCGCAGCCGTCGCAGCCGTCGACGGCGCCGCCACCGTTGTCGAAGTCCTTGTTGCTGCGGGTCGAGTTGACCCCGACGTCGGTGGGACGCAGGTGGTGGATGTCAGTGCCTGGACCGGGCGCCGTGCCGAAGTCGCCGTGGGACTTGGCCCAGACATGCTCACGGTTCCAATCGTCCGAGCCGCCACCGTTGGAGTCCTTGGACTGCGACCGCTGGCTGTAGAGCAGGACCACGTTGCTGGTGTTGGCCGGATCCTAGTCGCTCGCCTTCAAGGCGTCACAGACCTGGTCGTAGGAGAGCTTCGTCTGGTCCGAGATGATCGTGTGCAGCGCGTCCTTCAGCGACTCCCCGGTCTTCCCTTCCGCGTCGGCGTAGTAGTCACCGGGATCGCTCGGCGGATCGGTCGGGTCCGTGGGCGGGTCGGTGGGATCGGTCGGCGGCTCCTCCGAGCCGTCGGCCAGCGCGTACGCCGAGGGCGATTTCAGCCCCGGGTGGGAGTAGTACGCCGCGAGCCCGCCGGTCACGTCGACCTGTTCGCCGACCAGATCGGGGTGGGACCTCAGGCCCCAGTCGCTGCGGAAGTCAGCCGGCACCTGCACGTAGAGCATCTGCGACGGGTCAGTCTCGCCGGCGGTGTCTGCGATGGCGAGCGCATAATCGCTCGGAAAGTTGTCGGTGACCACCTGGTCGATGGACGTGGGCTGGCCGACGACGTAGCCGCGCACGGTGGCCGTCGTACCTTCTTGTGTCGTGAGGGCTTCGTCCACGCCGATCGTGGCGGCCGCGTTGACCGGCGCCGAGACCAGGGTGGCCACGAAGGCCATGACGATGAGGACAGCAGTCCTCCGCATCCCGAGAATGAATGTCATGCCACCAGCCTGCACCGGATCGTGAGCCGCGTCACTCCCACAGCCTCGTTCACTTTTGACGATTGGCGTCCTCCCTGCCCGGTCAGCCAGTCGTCGCGGGCGCCGATGACGGTGTCGGCCTGGTCGGTTCGTCGCCGACCGCGTCGAGGTCCGTGAGGCACCCGAGTCGCGACTGCGGGTGCAGGCACGGTGAGTGACACGCGACATCTCGCCTCACCCGGGTTTGGCACGATGTCGTCATGGATCTGGAATTCCGTGACGCCCGCGACCACGCCGACCTCCTCGGTGTGCCCGTTGTCAAGGCCCTCACCGACTGGCCGCACGCCGACCGAGTCCAGGTCGCGAGCATCGATCCCGAGCTCGCCGACACCGCCGCGATGAGCGGGGCCTACGGCACGGCGATGACCGACAGCGCCAACTGCGTCGTCATCAGCGGCAGGCGGAACGGCGAGGAGCGGGTCGCCGCCTGTGTCGTGCGCGCCGACACCCGGGCCGACGTGAACGGCCTGGTCAAGCACACCCTCGACGTCCGCAAGTGTTCCTTTCACCCCATGGACCGGGCCGTCGAGGAGACCGGGATGGAGTACGGCGGCATCACGCCGATCGGGCTGTCACCCGAGTGGCGGCTGTTGATCGACCCACGAGTCCTGGAGATCGATCGCGCGATTATCGGCAGCGGGGTGCGCGCATCGAAGCTCTTCCTCCCCGGCACCCTGCTCGCGGAGCTTCCGGGCGCAGAGGTTCTCGACGGGCTGGCCCGATGAAGGACCCGTTCCACAGTCCTTCGAGTCCGTGAGCACGGGACTGGGCGGGCGGCCCGGTTACATCCACGCCCTCCCGGATCCTTCACCGAGGTGGAACCAGTGCGTCGGCTAGGCGGAGATGGCGCCGACCATCGGGAGGCCTGAGGTCGGATGCCGCCCTCGCCCGCACGGCGCCACTGACGTCGAGACCGAGACCCCGGTTCTGGACCCAGTGCCGAGCGGAGGCTGAGAACCCCGAGGAGAAGTCAGACGCCGGCGATGCTGATGCCCGAGCGCACCTTGTACTTCTTGTTGATCGAGATCAGCACGGCAGTCAGCGGCTCGAGCTGGCGGGCGAGCCGCAGTTTGCCGGCGTCGATGCCGACGTGCGAGGTGACCGCCCTGGCCATCTCCTGGGCGATCTCCTTGCCGTCGGCGTCGTCACCGCAGACCAGGATGTCCTCGTGGTCGAGGAAGTCGGCCCCGCTCCACAGCGATGCAGCGGCCACGTGGTGGAAGGCTCCGACCACGGTCGCGGTCGGGACGATCGCCTGGGCCGCCTCCGCCGCGGAGCGCTCCACGTCGAGGCCGTAGGGGCCACCCTTGTCGAAGCCGAGCGGGTTCACACACGAGATGATCGTCTTACCGGACAGCTGCTCGGCGAGCGACTCGACCAACTCGTCGTGGCCGCTGAAAGGCACAGCGAGAAGAACGACGTCGGCACCGGCCGCAGCGTCCGTGTTCGCGGCGCCGGACACGACAGGCGAGCCGCCCTCCTCGGTGATCCGCTCGGCGATCTCGGAAGCGATCGGCTCGGCCTTCTCCGCAGCGCGCGATCCGATGACGACCTGATGGCCGTGCTTGGCGAATCGATAGGCCAGCCCCTTGCCCTGCGGGCCGGTTCCGCCGATCACGGCGATGCGGTACGTCGTCATGTGGATTTCTGTCTCCTGAGCGTTCGGGTCAGGTGTCGGACAACACCTTGCGATCGTGACAGTAACTCTGTCACAGTTGAGCAGCGCAGCTCACAGCGTATCCAAGTGCCACGACCGCGAGGGAACGAGTCCATGAAGCTCTCCATGCAACTGATGTACGACGGAAACCCGCGCAAGGCCGCCGACCAGGTGACCGGCCTCGAGAAGGCCGGGCTGGACACGGTGTGGATCGCCGAGGCGTACGGCTTCGACTCCCCCACCCTGATGGGCTACCTGGCGGCACGGACCGAGACGATCGAGATCGGCGCCGCCATCCTCAACATCTTCTCTCGCACCCCGGGCACGCTGATCCAGACCGCGGCCGGTCTGGACAACGTCTCCGGCGGCCGCGCCATCATCGGACTCGGCGCCTCCGGGCCCCAGGTGATCGAGGGCTGGCAGGGTCTCCCCTACTCCA
>JAKDNC010000436.1 GCA_030452025.1 Nocardioides sp.
GGCGGAAGCCTCAGGAATTGTCGCAGTCATGTCTCTCTCAATTCTCCGCTTCAGTCTTGGCCAGCGTTGGCGTCGGCAAGGGCGTTGACGCCACCGACAATCTCGCTGATTTCCTGGGTGATGCCGGCCTGACGGACCTGGTTGGCGATTCGGGTGTACTTCTTGATGAGCTCGTCCGCATTGTCAGTTGCCGCCTTCATCGCCTTCTGCCGGGCTGCGAGCTCAGAGGCTGCGGCCTGCAGGTGGGCGTAGAAGATGCGGCTCTGGACGTAGCGCGGAAGCAGAGCGTCGAGGACGTCGGCGGGCGACGGCTCGAACTCGTAGAGCGGCAACGCGTCATGACTCTCCGGCGCCTCGGTCCCCTCGACGACTTCCAGCGGGAGGAGTCGAATGGCTGTGGGCTCCTGGACGAGCATCGAGCGGAACCGGGTGTAGACCACGTGGACCTCGTCCGCGCCAGGCGCAACGCCCGGTTCGGCCGGAGTCTCGGCATCGTTGAGGAACGCTTGGATCAGCGTCCCGCCGATGTCGCGGGCCACGTCGTACGTCGGCTGGTCAGAGAATCCCGTCCAGGCCTGGACGATCGGGCGCTGGCGGAACTTGAAGTACGCCTCCCCCTTGCGCCCGGACACGTAGAGGTCGACCTCCTTGCCCTCCCCGTGCAGCTTCTCGATGAGGCGCTCGGCCTCCTTGAGAACGCTGGAGGAGTAGGCGCCGGCCAGCCCACGGTCACTGGTCACGATCAGGACCGCGGCCTTCTTCGCGTCCGTGGACTCGGTAGTCAAGGCGTGGTCGACGTTCGAGAACGTCGCCACCGCCGACACCGCGCGGGTCAACTCGCGAGCGTACGGCGCGGCCGCCTGGGCCCGCTGCTGTGCCTTGATGATGCGGGACGCAGCAATGAGCTCCATGGCGCGCGTGATCTTCTTCATCGACTCCGTCGACTTGATCCGCGCACGGTATTCGCGCACCGAGAGAGCCATGACTCAGCCCCGCTTCTGCTTGACGATCTGCTCCTGCTCGACGTCCTCGTCCTCGAGGGCCTCGTGCTCTTCCTTGCCGACCTTGATCGACTGGCCGTCGGAAGTCTCGAACTGGTCGAGGAAGGAGTCGTACGCCGAAGCGAGCTGGTCCTCGGTGGAGTCCTCGAACTTCTGCGACTCACGGATCCCCGAGAGGATGCCGGCGTGCGAGCGGCGCAGGTAGTCGAGGAACTCCTCCTCGAACCGGTTGATGTCCGAGGTGGGCACCTTGTCCAGGCGACCCGATGTGCCGGCCCACAGTGAGACCGTCATGTCCTCGACCGAGTAGGGCGAGTACTGCGGCTGCCGGAGAAGTGCCATCAGACGCTGACCACGCTCGAGCTGCTGGCGGGAGGCCGCGTCGAGGTCGGAGGCGAACATGGCGAACGCCTCCATCGCGCGAAACTGCGCCAGGTCGACCTTCAGCGAACCGGTCACCGTCTTGACGGCCTTGGTCATCGCCGCGCTACCGACGCGGGAGACCGAGACACCGACGTCGATGGCCGGACGCTGGTTGGACGCGAACAGGTCGGACTGGAGGAAGATCTGGCCGTCGGTGATCGAGATGACGTTGGTCGGGATGAACGCCGACACGTCGTTGGCCTTGGTCTCGATGATCGGCAGGCCGGTCATCGACCCCTTCCCCATCTCGTCCGAGAGCTTCGCGCAACGCTCCAGGAGGCGGCTGTGCAGGTAGAACACGTCACCCGGGTAGGCCTCGCGGCCCGGCGGGCGGCGCAGCAGCAGCGACACGGCGCGGTAGGCCTCGGCCTGCTTGGTCAGGTCATCGAAGACGATCAGGACGTGCTTGCCCTCATACATCCAGTGCTGGCCGATGGCCGAGCCGGTGTAGGGGGCGAGGTACTTGAACCCGGCGCTGTCGGAAGCCGGGGACGCGACGATGGTCGTGTACTCCAGCGCGCCGGCCTCTTCCAGCGCGCCACGCACGGAGGCGATGGTCGAGCCCTTCTGGCCGATGGCGACGTAGATGCAGCGCACCTGCTTCTCCGGGTCGCCGGAGTCCCAGTTGGCCTTCTGGTTCATGATCGTGTCGATGGCGATGGTCGTCTTGCCCGTCGCACGGTCACCGATGATCAGCTGGCGCTGGCCACGGCCGATAGGCGTGAGCGAGTCAATCGCCTTGATGCCGGTCGCGAGCGGCTCGTGCACCGACTTGCGCTCCATGACGGAGGCAGCCTGGAGCTCGAGGGCACGGCGGCCGGTCGTCTCGACCTCGCCGAGGCCGTCGATCGGGGTGCCGAGCGGGTCGACGACGCGGCCGAGGTAGCCGTCTCCGACGGGGACCGAGAGGACCTCACCGGTACGGCGGACCGTCTGGCCCTCCTCGATGCCGGCGAAGTCACCCAGGATGACGACACCGATCTCGCGGGTGTCGAGGTTGAGGGCCAGACCGCGTGTGCCGTCCTCGAACTCGAGCAGCTCGTTGGCCATCACGGAGGGCAGGCCACTGACGCGTGCGATGCCGTCTCCGGCCTCGGCAACGGTGCCGACCTCCTCGCGGCTGGCAGTATCGGGCTTGTAGTCCGACACGAAGCGCTGCAGCGCGTCCCGGATCTCGTCCGGACGGATCGAAAGCTCCGTCATCACACTTCCTTCATCTAGAGTCTGCTCGGTTCAATTCTGTGCACCGGAAGAGCGTGGGCTCAACCGGCAAGCTTGCGTCCGGCTTCGCTGAGCCGGCTGGCGACGGTGCCGTCGATGCCGTCGTCGCCGATCTCCACACGGAGACCGCCGATCACGTCGGGGTCGACAACGACGTTGAGGTGCACCTCTCGACCGTACTGCCGGGACAGCGCGGTGGACAGGCGGCGTACTTCGGCCTCCGGGAGCGGGTGGGCCACCCGGACCTCGGCCACGCTCTGATCGTGCACCTGCGCAGCCACCTGCTGGTACTCGTGGAGCGCCACACCGACCGTGCGATACGTGCCGGCCAGGGACTGGTCAACCAGCGCGACAGTCGCCGGGAGCGCCTTGCCGTCCAGCAGCCCGTGCACCAGGTGGCGCTTGTCCTCCGCCGAACGAGCCGGGTCGGAGAGCGCGTCGCGCAGGGCGGGGTTGTCCTTGACGAGCTGACCCACCTCGAACAGCTCGTCGGAGAGGCGACCGGAGTCGCTCTCGGCCGACTTCACCAGTGCGATCACACCGGCCCGCTCGAGCGCATCGGCCAGGTCCCGGCCACGGGTCCATCGGCGAGTGACAGCCGTGGTCACCACGGTGAGCGACGACTCGTCCAGCTTGGTGTCGAACACGTCGCGGACCAGGCCCGACTTCGCCTCGCCCGGAACCGAGACGTCGGTGACGACCCGGCGCAGGCTCGGCTCGGAGCGGAACACGGCGGCGACCGAGAAGAGCTCTCCGCCGACCTTGCTCGCCTGCTCAACCGACCCACCGACCGCTGTGTCCAGTTCCGTGGTCACGGCGGCGAAGGCATCGGCAGAGGCGCCTCGGAAGTCGCTCATCTAGTTGACCCCACCCGCATCGGCCGTCTCGAGCTCGGCGAGGAAACGATCGACCACGCGGCTCTGGCGAGCCTCGTCGTCCAGGCTCTACCCCACGATCCG
>JAKDNC010000437.1 GCA_030452025.1 Nocardioides sp.
GGCCGGGCACTCGCTCCATGAGGTAGAAGGGTGCCCCGATGACCTCGGCATCGTCACAACGCATATGGGGCTCGGGCACCGGGGTGCTCCCGGGTGACAGTGCTGACAGGAAGCGGAACTCGCGCCCGACATCATGGGCGCTTGCTCCACCGGGCGATCCGAGAGGAGGACAACGCAGGACCACGTCCTGCCGACCATCTGTGACCAAGCATGTCAAGTTCGAGCGACCCTCTCCAATGACGTCGACGCGAATCTCGTCCGCCCAGAATCCCGGCTCCCGCTCATTGACCCATCGGGCGAGGCGCTTGCGTTGCCGCCGGGTGAGCGCCTGGGTGGGTGAAGTGTTGGGCAGCGGGTCAGCCAAGGTGCTCGGCCAACGCGGTCAGGACGCTTGTGCGGTCCAGATCGGAATCGAGGATGTCGTCCTCATTCAGCTCCACCTTCAGGGTGTTCACCCCGGCCTGTTCCCATGCCGACAGACGCTCCCGGATCGCATCGAGGGGCCCGATCAGAGCCACCTCGTCGATCAGCGCATCCGGCACCGCCGCCGCGGCCTCGGCCTTGCGACCGGACCGGTAGAGCTCCTGGATCCGAACAGCCGCCGACTCAAAGCCGTACCGGCACACCAAGGAGTAGTAGAAGTTCCGCCCCGGCGCACCCATTCCGCCGATGTAGAGGGCCAACCGAGGCCGGATCCGCTCACGGCACGCAGCCACGTCCGCACCCACGGCGACCTGGGGCGAACCGACGATGTCCACGGCACCGATGTCCCGCCCGCTGGAGACCAGTCCGGAGCGCAGAGGCTCGGTGACAACGTCCGCATGTGTGGGCGAGAAGAACGCGGGGAGCCAGCCGTCAGCGATCTCGCCGCACAGCTCGACGTTCCGCGGCCCAATCGCGGCAAGATATATCGGGATCGTCGAACGCTCCCGCGTGGTGGTGCTCTTCAGCGACTTCCCGAGCCCTGTAGCGCCAGCACCGGTGTAGGGGACCTGGTAGTACTCCCCTTCGTAGGCCAGCGGCGCCTCACGGGCGACAACCGCCCGCACGATGTCAACGTACTCCCGGGTGCGCTTGAGGGGCTTGCCGTAGGGGACCCCATGCCAGCCCTCCACCACCTGTGGCCCGGAAACGCCGAGGCCCAACCGCGTGCGGCCACCGGACAGGGAGTCCAGAGTCGCTGCGGCCATGCCCGCGGCGGCAGGTGTCCGGGCATGTACCTGCATGATCGCGGTGCCGAGACCGATGTTGCTGGTCGTGGCGGCCAAGTAACCCAGCACACTGACCGCATCGCTTCCGTAGGCCTCGGCGACCCAGACCGAGTCGACACCCAGGTCGTCGGCATGGCGCACCAAGGACACCGCGGAGGGGTCGGGCCACTGGACCAAGCCGAGGTTGAGTGCAAGCTTCATGCGACTACTCCTTCAACGTTCCTCAGCCGGACATCCGGCTCGGCAACCACTCGGCGATCTCCGGGAAGAACACCAGCAGGACCAACAACAACAGGGACAGAGGTATGGAGCATAGTGCCCCTTGGATGATCTGGGAGAGCGAGATCGGCACCCCGAGGTTCACGTCCTTCTCCTGGACGATGCGGTGCATGATGTAGAGCAGCATTCCCACTGGCGGTGTCACGATCGCCAACTCGCACAGGAGGACGACGAAGACGCCGAAGACGAGAGTCGAGATCCCAACTTCATCGATTACCGGCAGGAGGATCGGCACGGTCACCAACATCATCACCAGGGGACTCATGAACATCCCGATGAAGAGGTACACGACGATCAGGAGCAGCATCAACGAGACCGGACCCAGACCGAGTCCGATGATGATGTCCACCAACCCCCGGGCGACGCCCGTGACAGCGATGAGTCGGGTCAGGATCGTCGCGCCGATGATGATGAGGAAGATCGAAGCGGTGTTCGTGACGGTGTCCAGCAGCGCCTTGCCGACGGCCTTGGTCGAGGAGCGGGGTGACATCGACAGGACGGCGATCAGCATCGCACCGAACGAACCCACCGCTGCTGCCTCGGTGGCGGTGGTCACGCCGGTGTAGATCCCGACCACGACGGTCACCATCAGGACCATGACAGGCAGTGCCTTCGCAAAGGCGACCAACAGACTCGGCTGACGCGGATCCGCCTCGTTGGTCATCAAGGAAGTGCCGTCGCCCTTCCCCACAAGGGAGGGCCGCAACACGCTCACGGTGACGATGCCCACGGCATAGATCAGGCAGAGCACGACACCGGGCAGGAGCCCAGCCAGCAACTGCGGGCCCACCGGGACATTGGCGACACCAGCGTAGATGACCATGAAGATGCTGGGCGGGATCAACTGTCCCATGTTCCCTGCCATCAGCACACTGGCCGTGGCCAGACGGGGGTCATAGCCCCGCTTGAGCATCTCGGGGACACCCGCACGGCCGAGGGCATAGGTGGTGCCGACAGTCTCCCCACTGACCGCGGCCAAGCCGGCTCCGGCGAAGTTCGTCCCGACTGCCAGCCCGCCCGGAAGCCAGCCCAGCAGCCTGGTCGCCAACGCGTATAACGTGCCTGTGGCACCGGAGCGCCAGAGCATGAGCCCCATGAATACGAACATCGGGATCACGGTGAGCGTCCAACTCGCCGTCGCGTGGTACGGCAGGGTAGCCAGGGTTCCCTCCACCGCGACAATCCCGTTGAGCACATAGAAGCCCCACAGGCTCGGCAAGGCCAGCGAGATGCCCACAGGAACGTTCATGAAGAGTAGGACCAGCACCCACACGATTGCGAGGATGCCGATCGCCTCTCGGACCAACGGGAGGGTCATCAGGATCGGGATGCCAACCAAGGCCCCATAGAAGAAGACGCGGACCAGCCACTCGCCCTTGGTGGTGCGGTGCTTCTTCGCCGGCGACGTAGGGCCGGCCACGCCCCCACCCTCAACCGCTACATCCACATCGACCCCAGTCATCACAGGGCTCCTTCCCGAACGGCGACCTCGACGTCGGAGGACTCCCCCTCCAGAATCCCGGTTGCCCGGGTCACTGATCGGCCAACGACCGCCACGATGCACAGGGCAGCCGAGACAGGGATCGCGAAGCGAACCCACCACAACGAGTAGCCTGAGATAAGTCCGCTCTCGCCGATCTCCATCTGGTGCATGGCCTCGTGGTAGCCGTAGTAGCCGATCCCCAGCATCACCACGACTACCAGCAGGTCACTCACCAGCGCGAACTCGCGCTGCAGGCGCGGCGACAGGCGGTCGTAGATCAACGGTGCCGAGATCGTCTCCCCGCGCCAGAAGGTGATCGGCAGAGCCAGGAACACCAAGGCCACCATCGTCATGTACTGAACGATCTCGTTCGTGGCCATCAACGGCGGCAAGTCCAGCGCCCGCTTTGTCACGTCCACCATGACCACGCCCACCATCCCGACCAGGGATGCCGAGGCCAGTAGGGCCGAAGCCAGCATGACCTTGTCGAGGCCGCGCACCACTGCGGTCATGGCAACGCGGGCTCGGTGATCTCAGTGAAGTACTTGTCGACGAAGGCGTCAGCATCGAGTTCGACGGTGATCCGTCGGGCTGAGGACGCGACTCGTGCTGGCACCGCGATCAGTTTGC
>JAKDNC010000438.1 GCA_030452025.1 Nocardioides sp.
TTCGACCGGCTCCTCGGCCGGTGGGCCCGGGTCAGTGAGGTCGTGGTTGACGCGGCTGGGTGCGCCCCATGTGTCCGGCGTCAGCTCCTGGCCCGGGCAGCCCGAGAGGATCCGCGTGATCGCGTCTCTCTCGGGGGCGGTCACCCACAGCTCGTACTTCTGCTTCACCGCGACCTGCCGGGCGACGTACTCACACCGGAAGGGCTTGTACGCCGGCAGCCACGTCGCGGCATCGCCGTCGCCCTTCTGCCGGTTGGCGCCGGCGTCAGCGGGAAGCAGGTTGAGCGGGTCGTTGGCGAGGGCCGCGCGCCTCTTGATGTCCCAGCGTTGCGATCCGGTCGCCCACGAGTTGCCGAGAGCGATCACGTGGTCGATGTCGATGAGGGTGCCGTCGCCCTGGCGGTAGTCGATGCTGTCTCCGGTGTAGGGGTCGTCGTACTTTCCGGTGGCAACCACGCAGCCGTCGGACTCCAGCGCGACGTCCGTGAGCAGCTCGCCGAGCACGTCGTTGCGGGTGTCGCAGCCGTTGCGGTCTGCGTCGAGCCATGCCTGCCCGAAACGCGACCGGTCATAGCCTGTCATCGGCGCACGACCCTTGACGGCGAGCAGGGCCAGCGCCGCCAGAGCGGTCCCCTCGGTGTCGGCCGCGACAGCCTCGTCCTCACTTGTGGTGGTCTCGGCAGGAGCGGGTTGCTCCACCTCCGTCGACGGTTCGGTCGTGCTCGGCGTTGCACTCGACGAGTCGTTCGTCGCCGTCCAAGTCCCCTCGTCTGCGCTCATGGAAGAGCATCCGGACAACGCGACGGCAGCGACGATCCCGCTCACGACGTTCTTCAACTTCATGCGTCCACCCCTGATTCGACCCTTGAGCAAAGGATGCCCGCCATCCGTCCTCACCGCTGCCGAATCGCCACTCCCTTCCGCGCCATCTGACGAGCAGGCCATAATTGCCTCGTGGACACGGACCGCGACTGGCAGCGCCTGGTGACGGCCCTGGATGGATGGGCTTCCGCTGCGGTCGTCGCCCCGGGGCAGATCGAGGTCACCATGACTGCGAACCGGCAGCCCCGCCGTGTGGTGATCGTCATGACTCCCAGCGAGTGGGAAGACATGTCGGGGACCATGTGGGGCGACTTCGACAACGCGCTCGACGACGTGCTGAGCACGCTGACGGAGCTGAAGGCCAATGAACAATTCGCCGTCTACTCGGACTACCGCCTGGAGCCCTCCACCGAGCCCACCCTGCCCGACGTCGAGAACGATGCGCAGCCCGAGTCCGGCGGCGAGTGGGTGGCCTGCGGCCAAGACGGTCGGCGCAGGAGTCGATTCGAGGGCTGGACCGAACCCGACAGCCTCGACTGACGACTTGCCCAGCGCACCGGTCCGTGACGCGCCGTCCCGGGGTCTGTCAGGAATCCGGTGTAAACGGCGTTTCTCATTCTAAGTGGTTCAGCGGTCCTCGGCTTGGGGCATCCGGTCGGCGAAGGTGACCGCGAATGCGTTCAAGGCTGGCTTCCAGCGCATGGTCCATCGTGTCTGACCGGTGCCCTTGGGGTCCAGTGCCCGGGTGACCAGGTAGAGGCACTTCATGGCGGCCTGCTCGGTCGGGAAGTGCCCACGCACGGACACGGCCCTGCGGTAGCGGGCATTGAGGCTCTCGATGGCGTTGGTTGAGCACAGCACCCGGCGGATCTCCACGTCGTAGAGCCTGTCGCAGAATCGCGTGAGGGCGCGGTGTGGCGGGAGATCCACGACGACGTCCTGTGAGGCGTGCTCAGCAGCGTATGGGGGCGCATGAGGAGCGACGGTCGGGAAGATGCCCTGGTTCCGGAGAACGGCGTCGTGGCGCTCTCCGTCGATGGGCCGCCGGGTCCTCGATGGCGACCCGATCAGGCTGCTGGGATTGCTCTGTGGACCTTCATGAGATTGAACGCGGTGGCGGCCAGGTGCAGCTCGCTGGTCGCGTTGTCCAGGCCGCGGCGTGAGAAGCGGTCGATGATCTTCTTCAGGTTGCCGATACCTGGTTCCACTGTCGCTCCGCGACGCTTATACAGATCTCGACCTTCGAGTGTCCTGAGTCGGTGGGCGTTCGCTTCGCGTGGGGTTGCACCCACTGGCGGTGACCCATGGGCCGGCTCCATGGTGGCCGCGCGGGCCTGGTCTCGGCCTTTGCCCAGGGCGATCAACCGGTCCGGCCCGTCGGCTTTCAGGTTGGCGTCGCTGTTGTAGCCGGCGTCGGCCAGCACGGTGCCGATGACGTGATCGGCGTTCCCGGTAATTGCGTGCAGGCGTTCCGCTGCATCCTGTGCGGCCTGCATCATCGGGGTGAAGCATCCTTGGTCGTTGGGTGACCGGCCCACCTGGACGGCGACGATGAGCTGGTCGCCCGTGACCGCGACCTGGGCGTTGTATCCCTGCAGGAACCCTCGACGGGTCGGCATGATTCGCGACTGGGGGGCGGTGGTGTTCGCGACGACCTTCGGAAGCTTCTTCGCGGGTGACGCCGACTGGTCGGCGGCCGCGGCTGCCTGTTCCACGACCTCGGCGTTGCGGACTACCCGCCGAGCCCGCGCGATCCTGGTGCTGTCTTCCATGGGGACCGGCGGCCGCCCCATCGGCTTCTTTCCCGCCGCGATCAGGGCTGCGTATCGGTCGAGCTTGGCCTGGTGGATCGTGATCTCCCGCGCCAGGTGCGCGCGCGCTTCGGCCAACCGGTGCGGTCCGTTCGGAATCCGTCCCACGACCGGCTGCCCCTGCTCCGAGCGGTGGCGCCGCGCCAACGCAGCAGCGTCTCGTTCCTCGTTCACACGAGCCCTTCGCTGGAGTTCAGCGTCGAGTTCCTGAGCCGCCAACTGGATCCGTTCGCGCCGTCGGGTGCGGTCACCTAAGTCAGGTGGGACACGGTCCGGCAGATCATCGACATGACTCTCACGTTCTGCGGTGTCCTCGGCACGGTCAGTTCGGTCCGCATCGGCGAGCATGCTCGTGACGTTCTGGTTGAACCACTCTTTGCCGCGGTTGGCGTCGATCGAGGCGTTGGCCTTGATCTTGGTCCCGTCGACGGCGACGGTGCCGAACCTGCCCAAGCCTGCCCGCGCGGCGATCATCAACACCTGCGCGAACAAGTCGCTGAACGCATCCTGTGCGTCAACGCGGAACCTCGCGATCGTGGTGTGATCCGGACCGTCTTGAGCGCACAGAACCCGGAACGCCACGTCGGTGATGCACATCCGTTCGATCTGCCGCGAGGACCGCACCCCTTGGCAGTAGGCGTAGACCAAGAGCCCGAACAGCATCCGCGGGTCATACCCCGCGGCGCCTGCCCCGCCGCGCCGCCGCGAACGCTCCAACGCGGTGGTGTCGAGCGCATCGACGGTCTCCAGCACGAACCACACCAGGTGATCCGGCGGGAGCCACTCGCGCATGTCGACCGGCAACAGCATCGGTTGGTCACGCAGCACGGGACGATAGGACTTGGCCACGGCTCATGATCGCGGACCAGACACCATGCGGGCAGGACGACACGCGATTCTGCAACAGCCTCCGTAGTCGAGGAACGGGGTGAACTGTTCCCAGGCGTTACGCCACAGTTGGCTGAT
>JAKDNC010000019.1 GCA_030452025.1 Nocardioides sp.
CCATGCTCAATTCCCGCTCCCCCCGCGTCCACCACAACAGGAGCCGTCCCGGCTTCCTCACTCGCCGACAGGCATTCGGACTCGGCGCTACGGCAGCGTCCGTCCCGCTGCTCGCCTCCTGCGCCGGCGGCGGCTCCGGTGGCGAAGCCACTGTCTACGATCAACCCAGTGGGGACGTCCCCGCCGAGTACGCGGACCGCCAGCGAGTGGTGATGTGGAGTAACTTCACCTCCCACAACGCCTCGGTGCTCCAGAAGAACATCGACGCATTCAACGAATCGCAGGAAGACATCTTCTGCGAGATCCAGATCTTCGAGGGATACGACAACGTCGAGTCGAAGCTCGCCGCCAGCCTGCAGGCCAACCAGGTACCTGACATCTCGATCCTCAGCGACGTGGTGTGGAACCGCTTCTACCTCAACGACACGCTCGAACCCCTCACCGGGTATTTCGACGACAGCTTCGGACCCGACGCATTCTCCGAGCGGTTCATCACCGAGGGCACCGTCCAGGACGACATCTGGTGGGTGCCCTTCGGCCGCTCTACCCCGCTGTTCTACTACAACCGAGACCTCTTCGCCGAGGTCGGCCTGCCCGACCGCGCACCGGAGACCTACGAGGAATACCGTGAGTGGGGCCAGGAGCTCAACTCCTTCTCCGGTGGTGGCGACGTGACCATGCGCGCCTACACCGGCGGGGACGACTGGTACTTCCAGGGCTCCTCATGGGCCTTCGGCGGCGGCTACTCCGACGGACTGGACATGAAGTTCACCACCGATCAAACCGTCGCTGCTCTCGAGTTCGACCGCGCCTTCATCTTCGACGATCAATCCGGTTACCTCGCCACTGACCCCTCTGCTGACTTCGTCGCCGGCGCCGCCGCAACGTTCCTGCAGTCGACCGGCGCGCTGACCAGCGTCGTCGAAGCCGCAGAGTTTGAGGTCGGCTGCGGCTTCCTGCCCGAGCAGGAGACCACGGGCGTTCCCACCGGCGGAGGCGGTCTCTCAATCTTCCGCTACGCCTCCGACGAGCGGAAGCAGGCCGCCTGGGAGGTGTTGAAGTTCCTCTCTACCGGTCAGGCATCGATCGACTGGACGCTCGGCACCGGTTACCTGCCCACTACGAAGGCCGCTCTCGAATCCGAGGAGATCACCCAGCGCGCCGCGGACAACCCGAACTACCAGATCGCCATCGACCAGCTCGAACGCGCCCAAGGACCTGACGGCGTACGTCGTTACGTCCCGGAGTGCGTCCCCGAGGCCAACGCCGCCATCCAGGCGGTGTACTCCGGGGGCGCCGATCCCCTTGCAGCCCTCGAGACGATGCAGAGCAATCTTGAAGCGGGGATCGAGAAGATCCGCGACCAATACGAAGAGCGTGTGGGGAGCTGACATGACAATGCTGATCGTCGGCCATCGCGGAGCGATGGCCCACCGGCCCGAGAACAGCCTGGCCTCGTATGCCCTCGCCGAAGAGGTGGGAGTGGATGAAATCGAACTCGACGTGCGCCTCAGCAAGGACGAGGTCTTGTTCGTGTTGCACGACGACACCCTCGACCGCACCGCTGGCGATGACAACGCCCGTGATTTGGGCCCTGCTTCCGAGCTCACGATCGCCCAGCTGCAGGCCGCGGTCTTGGACTCCGGACGCGGCGTGGTGACTCTGGCGGAGATGTACGAGGCGACCCACACGTTCATCCAGCTCGAGATCAAGGACCCTGCCACGGTTTCGCACCTGGCGCGGTTCTTCGAGGATCATCCTGACCATGCTCAGCGAACGATCCTCACGGGCTTTGATCCGGATGCGCTGCGCCGCTGCTCGGAACTGATGCCGACTATCGGGCGTTGCATCATCGTCAAGACGCTCGACAAGGCCGAGACGTTCGAAGGTGGCCTGAGGGGCTTGTTGGAGTACACCCGTTCCACACGCTTCGCGTGCGGATTCGAGGGATTGACGCGCGAGACTGTCGACGCGGTCCACGAACTCGGAATCGACGTCCACGTCTGGCCTTTGCGCGCCAAAGAGGACATGTACCGCGCATTTGAGCTAGGCGCAGACGGCACCACGTCGGATGATCCGGAGCAGGCTCGCGCCTGGTATGACGAGGTGCGCGCCGAGGTCGGCGTCTCGAACTGACATCGCGGCCGGTGGGGCGCCGTCTTTCCGGTGCCCCATCGGTCGCTGTCGTTCTCAAACCCTCAAGGCCGCCTCGGCGCAGCGGACATCTGTAATGAGCACATGGCACAGCCCGGAGCGCAGGGAAGCGAGCACGGCGTCCTCTTTTCCGGCACCTCCTCCGATTGCGACACAAGTCGGCACTGTGCGCAGCGTCTCCTCGGAAATCCCGATGAAGCGCCCTTTGAGGCCGGGGACGGTGTTCCCGGCAAGGTCCAAGAGGGAAGTGCCGATCTCCGCAACCACACCCTCCTCCTCGAAGCTGTCCCGCTCACCCAGTTCCCCCAGCTGTTGCGCTAGGAGCGACTCCCTGGGCCAGCCACCGATCGTCAGGTAGGCCTTCCCAATGTGATCGATCCGGCGCATGGTGCGCTGGATTGAGGGGTGCTGGAGTAGCAGGTGGGCACGCGGATCGTTCATAAGTAGCATGGGCGCGTACAGCGGATAGGTAGCGCCCCCACTGGCGCGGCCCATGTTGGCGATCATCTCAGTGCCGTCCTCGAGTCGGGGCGCTCCCACACCGGTGAGCTGGACGATGTCGGCGGAAGGCACCGCAGTGATGTGTCGCGAGGCTCGCACGAGGGTCCGGCCGGGCGCGAAACCGATCACGTCATCCTCCTCGATGTCGTCGACGAGAAAGCGGGCAGTGATCCGAGCAATCGCCTCGCTCGTCTCCGACGCGCTGTCTGAGTGTGTCGCGATCACGAGCGCGGAGCGCAGTCCATAGCGCTTCGCCAATCGCGCCGATAGTGAGACATCGATGGGGTCTTCCACCGCCGCCCTCACCTCGACGAGGCCGAGCTCGCGTGCCCGACGCACCATGCGGGCGGTCGCGAACCGTGATTTCCCGATCTCCTCGGCAATGTCGTTCAGTGCACGGCCTTCAGCGAGGTTCTGCAAGGCGACGTAGGTGAAAAGAACCTGCTGGTCGATTAAAAGGGGGGCGCTCATAAGTGCATCATAGGCCAACTTAGGAGCGGGTTAGGTAGACTTTGAGAATCCCAACCCCATCACCCGGAGCGACGTGCGACGCCGTCACTTCCGAAGGACGGAGACTTTAATGTACGCCCCCACTAGTGCCCTTCGGGCTTCGCGCCATCCTCTTATCTCGGTGGTGGCCGAATGAGTCTCCAAATCGCGGTAGAAGGCGGTCAAGACGCCGTCACCACCGAACTTGCCTCCGGCCGAGAGGTGGAGATCGCTGGAATGCTGTTCGACATGGACGGCACCTTGGTCGACTCCATCGAGGCCGTCGAAGCTGCTTGGCGCTTGTTCGCCGAGGAGTATGGAGTCCCGATGCTCCCGCCCGGATTGCACGGGCTGACCGCTGCCGCCGTGATAGCCGAGTTCGGCATCCCCGCAGAGAAGCACGACGAGGCCGAACGGCGACTGACGGCCATCGAGGCGCGTGACGGTCAGCACCTGCGGGCTCTTCCCGGCGTCGCCGAGCTCATCGGCGCTCTACCCTCGCAGCGGTGGGGAATCGTCACCTCTGCAGCCCAGTCCGTCGCACGTGCCCGCCTCGGCGCCACGGGGCTCTCCCGACCCTCTTTCATCGTCACGGGCGACGACGTCAGCAACGGCAAGCCCGACCCCGAGCCGTTCCTCACCGGCCTGCGCGAGCTTCGTTCCCGCACCGGTGAGGGTCCTGTCATCGCCCTTGAGGACACGGTCACCGGCATCACCTCCGCCCGGGCCGCCGGATGCGTCTCGATCGGTGTCCTCGGCACTGTGAGCCACGATGAGCTCGCCGAACACTCACACCTGATCATCCCCTCGGCCGAGGCACTCTCCGTTCGGGAAGAGGGCAGCCGACTATTGATCACGGTCAGTCGCCTCGAGGAGAACTGAGCACTGCCGGACCCCGCCGGCTGATTGGATGCCACGCGTCCGTCTGGACCGGACAGTTCGATGCCGAAGGTCTTGAGACGGCCTTTCGCGGGACCGCCGAGGCCGGCTTCGACCTCATCGAACTGCCGTTGTTCGCACCACGTGAATGGGACGTCGCACGCACGGCGTCACTTGCCGCCGAGTACGATCTCGCGATCTCCGCTTCCCTCGGCCTGACCGATGAGGTGAATATCAGCTCCGAGGACGAGGACACCGTACGCCGCGGCGAAGAGCACCTCACAACCGTCCTGCAGATCTTGCACGAACTCGGCTCCTCATACCTGTGCGGAGTGATCTACGGGCCGATGAAGAAGCGCATGGGCCCTGTCACAGAGCTTGAGGTTCGCAACGGCCAGGCCGCCCTCGGGCGCCTGGCGGCGACCGCCGAGGGCCTGGGTATCCGTATGGGCCTCGAGATCGTCAATCGGTACGAGACGAACATCCTCAACACCGCCGCGCAGGCTGTGGACTACGTGAGGCAGATCGGTGCCGGCAATCTCGGGGCCCACCTCGACACGTACCACATGAACATCGAGGAACCGGATATGTTCACTCCCGTCGTGGCCGCTGCGGACCACCTGGAATACGTCCATATCGGGGAGAGCCACCGCGGATATCTGGGCACTGGAAGCGTCGACTTCGGCGCCTTCTTCCGTGCCCTACAACTCGTGGGCTTCGACGGGCCGATCGTCTTCGAGTCTTTCTCCTCAGCTGTCGTGGACCCGCAACTCACCGCGACCCTCGGGATCTGGCGCAACCTCTGGCGCGACAGCGCCGACCTGGCCAGCCACGCCAACACCTACATCCGCACCGCACTGAGATCGGTCGAGACGATCTCGTTGCACTGACCGGCCCCGAGCCCATGAACGAGGAGTCCACCATGAACACCGCTGCCGTCATGACCGCACTCGGTTGCATCGAACTGCAGCAGCGGCCCATGCCGCAGGCGGCCACAGGAGCCGCCATTGTGAAGGTCCACGCCGTCGGCGTCTGCGGATCCGACACGACCTATTACCGGCACGGCCGGATCGGCGACTGGGTCGTCGAGGGTGACATCATCCTGGGGCACGAGGCGGCCGGCGAGGTCGTCGAGGTGGGCGACGGCGTCACCGAGATCGAAGTCGGTGACCGGGTCGCAATCGAGCCGGGCACCCCGTGCCGTCAGTGCACGCAATGTCAGGCCGGACGCTACCACCTATGCCCCGACCTCGTATTCCTTGCGACCCCTCCCTACGACGGCGCTCTCGTGCAGTACATCGCTCTCGATGCCCGCACCCTGTTCCCCATTCCCGACATCATGACCTACGAGCAGGCGGCCATGGTCGAGCCGCTATCTGTGGGGCTGTGGGGCTGCCAGCGAGCCGCACTGCGTCCGGGTGACGACGTCCTGGTCACAGGCGCCGGTCCGGTAGGGATTCTCGCAGCCCAGGCCGCCCGCGCCCTGGGCGCGCGCACGGTGACCATCAGCGACGTCGCCCCGTTCCGCCTGGAGTTCGCGCGCGCACTTGGTATCACGGTCGAAGGAGTCAGCTCACCGCCGCAGGAGAGATTCGATGTGCTCCTGGAGTGCTCCGGAGCACCCGGTGTGCTCGCCACAGGTATGGACCGCCTTCGCGAGGCTGGACGCGCAGCCATGATCGGACTGCCCAAGGAGTCAGTCGAGCTGCCGGTCTCCTTCCTCAACAAGAACGAGGTGTCGCTGGCGCTGGTGAACCGCTACCAGAACACTTGGCCGCTGGGCATTTCCCTCATCGCCTCCGGCCGCGTGAGCGTCGATGACCTACAGACGCACTCGTTCTCTCTGGAGGACACCGCAACCGCCCTGGAGATCGGTGCATGCGACCGTCGCTCGCTGAAGGCGATCATTTATCCGCAGGACGTGCGCGGAACGGCAGTCCGGACAGATTACTAGGAGTGTTTGGCCGTTGGGTTCCTTGAGGAATGCGCAGGCCTCGCCATGGGAGATTTCGACGGAGTCGACCGTCGTGTGGATGGCCGAGAAGTTGTGTGTCTCCGGCATCTCTTATGCGGGCACCGACAGTGCTGGGCCTGAGCATGCAGACAGCGCCAACACGCTGCAGGCTCCGATCAGCCACCCGCGGCCTGGCCGTGTCGACACGGCCTCAGTGGGCGGCGTTGTACGCCTCCCGAATGTCCTTCGAGACGCGACCTCGCTCGCTGACTTCGTGGCCGTTCTCCCGGGCCCACTCGCGGATCTTCCCGGCGTCACTAGGGGAGCCTGCGCGGCGGGTGCTGGCATTGCGGCGGCCGCCGACGCGACGGGACTTGCTCGCCCATTCACCGAGCTGCTCGCGGAGCTGCTGGGCGTTGTCGTCATTGAGATCGATCTCGTAGGCCACCCCATCGATCCCGAAAGACACAGTTCCGGTGGCCTCCGAACCGTCGATGTCGTCGATGAGAATCACTTGGGTCTTGCGTGCCATTGACTGACTCCTTCACTGGTCGATAGCTACGAATTGATCGAACCGTACCGCACCCATCTCCGTAAACCCGGAGGGCTCGGATGGGATGGAGGTCCCGGTACGAAGGTTTTCGGGACGCCGGCAGCCCGTCGGGTCACCGAAGCCCGAGTGTGACTTCGTTCGCATAATGGCGGTGTTCTTTCGATGCTCGATGGCGGTCCCGCCGCCCCGGGTCTAGAGCGATCACTGCTGGGGCAGCATCTCGCAAGCCGATCTCTCACCGGGCGCGTTTCGTCTTCAGCTGTTGGCGTCGCACGAATGCCCTGAGGGGAAACCAAGTGGCAGCGAACATAGCGAGGAACGGAATCCCGATCCACAAGAAGAGATCCATAGACCAAGGCTAGATGCAACGGTTCGCGACCGCCAGGCAAGTGACTCGCCCAAACGTGGCGTACCGGCAGTAAGAGAAGCCTTCACCGTGCACACCTGCCTCTGACCTCAAGGGACGCAGGTACGCCTGGCGGATCGTCCCGTAAGACCCGTCCGGTGACCTGTCCGCTCACGGGGCCCTATGCGGCTGCTGAGATCGTCGCCCGAAGCTGATCGCGCTTGAGGCGCGTCCTCGGACGCTCTCGGCGAGCTCGCCGACTTCGAGGCGTACACGGATACTGGTCGATCGCCTCCCTTGTGCAGCTCACGTGCGGTAACACCCAGCTGCTAGACCCCGTGATGTCTCTGCGGTCGTGACCAGCACTGATGCCGGTTCGCGACACGTCGGCGATTATCCGCCCACTTGCCGGTGCGACAGCCACAGCCCCGCCGAGGAGCCTCCATGAGCGAGAACACCCTGACCGACCCCGACACCGCGCTCGACCCTGAGCCCGACGGCGCAGAGACCGCCGGAGACATCGACCAGGAACCCGCGATAAACAGCGCCGAGGATCCGACGCCCGCCCCGGCGAAGCGCCGCACGACCGGCCGCAGCCGCAACACGAGCAGGGCCGGCAAGGCGTCGGTGCGACGCATCGCGGACAAGGCCGAACAGATCATCGAATCGGACGAAGACACCCGGGCTCTGGCCGCTGAACTGGTCGCCGCCCGCTCTATCGGGGTCGCGGATCTGACCACGGCGATCATGGAAGCGAAAAGATCACCGGTGGAATCGGCCGTCGCCGACCTGGCCGGAGTCCAGTCCGGGTCCGTCCCCGAAGCCACCGTTCACCTGGTGGGGATGGGACGCAGCGAACTGGCGGCGCTGGTCCAGCTCGTGGGGGCACTGTCGGACGTGAAGCTGCCCGAGAAGGTGCCGGCGAAGTCGACCGATGCCGCCCTGACGCTCGTCGAGCCGGTGCGGGCCGCGCAGATCGACCAGACGGCGCTCGATCAGCTGCAGAGCCTGCTGGCCAAGTGAGCTCACCCATGCGTTCGAACCTTTCTCCGGTGCGGGGCCGATGCCGGGCGTGGCGACCCGCCCCGAAACCGGATGGGCACCCGTCGGGCCACGAGTCGGGCTCCTGCCGAGTCTGCTGGCAGCCGTGCTTCGCCGACCGCAGCCCGGGCACCGAGTTCTGCACCCAGTGCTGGCTGTTGCTGGCCGCCCATCCTGCCGGTCGGGTCAGGAGCGGGCTCGCGTCCCGCCGGGACGTCCCGCTGGACGTGCTGGAGGACCTGGTCCATGAGATGTCTGCCCCGGTGGCCTTCAGCGCTCGGGGCCATCTCGACCAGATCACCGCCCGCGAGAACCGCCGCGACACCAATGACCGATCGGGGAGTGAGAGCTGATGGCCACCAAGCGTCGCCGCAACCAGGTCGACGACATGCTCGACACCGCCGAGGTGGTGCCGAACGCCGACGCCGCCACGCGCCCGAAGCGGCGCTACCGCCTGGCGCGCCGGGCCCTGGTGCTGTCTCCGTTCATGACGGCATTCTGCGCCCTAGTGGCCTTCATCGCCATCGGCCTGCTGATCCAGAACATGCAGGCGGGCACCAGCGCAGCCGATGAAGTGTCGGCGTCCCAGACCGGCCGTATCCAGGCCGAGAGCGCCCTGCAGGACTGGCTCGACGAGGACGATTCGGCCTTCGCCGAGTCCACCATCGCGTCCTGGGACGGAGTCAGCAACACCGAGAACGTCGAGGCTACCGAGGACGAGGTCGGCTACCAGCTGGCCACCCACGACTTCACCATCCGCACCCCGGAGGACACCTACTACCGGGCCGCAGTGCGCATCGCCCACACCCCCTCCAAGGGGGTGAAGGTGACCTCGACCCCGACCATCACGCCGATCGCGCCCACGGCGGTCGCGGACTGGGAGCCGGAGGAGCCCACCGAGGGCTGGAGCGAGGTGTCGGCATCCGGTCCGGCCACCGATGCGATCGACTCCTGGGCGGTGGCGCTGACCTCGGCCCCGGAGGACCTCAAGCTCGCCACTCGCGACGAGGACGGCTCTCACGTGTACGCGACGCTGACCGGCGTGACGGCCTCCGAGACCGGCGTGTCCGGGGCGATGTCCCCGAAGACCCGGCAGGGCGGAGCGGACACCTCCACGCTCGTGGCCACCGTCAGCGTCCAGCTGGCACCCGACGACGGCGAGGACGGCGACCAGGCGGCCACCACCGTCACCTACGACGTGCTGGTCCGTGGTGCCGATACGGCCGCACCGTACGTGACCGCCTGGGGCCCGGCCGGCTCGGGCACCAAGCTGACCGATCACGAGAACGCGACCTCCCTGAACGGGACGGTCGACGATGCGCCGTCCGAGAAGCTCCAGCCCTCCGATGGCGGTGGCGAGAGCCCGCTGGAACAGACCGGCCCGTCCGATAGCGGGGGAGCGGACCCGACCACAGCCACCGACGCCGAGGAGAGCTGACCGCAGATGAGCACGATGACCAAGCCCGCACCGATCCGGCTGCAGGACCACCGAGTCCCGTCGATGCCGACCGCCACCAAGGTCCGCTACGGCGACGGCCGCATCCTGCCAGTCGGCGGGGGGCTATGGCTGTACCGGAAGGCGCCGATGGCCCCCGCTCGGGACGCGAAGTCGCATTCCCGCGCCCTGGAGGTGGGCGATCCGATCGCCGCGGCGTTCGAGGAGATCGCCGCCGAAACGCAGTACACCACCGCCCGCAGGTCCATAGCCCGCTCCCGGTACCGCCCCTTCCACCTGCTGCTGATCAACTTGCCGCGGCGCTACTCTCCGCCGGGCGACTCCCGGATCCCGCAGACGATGCAGAACTGGTTCGGCCACGAGAGAGTCCAAGACCGGGTGCTATTGATGGGCACCAAGCTCAACGACACCCTGGGCGGCTCCGACCGGTCCCTGCGCGACGCGTTCGACTCCGTGGCCACTTCCCTGGCCACCGCAGATGTGCCGATGGCGGACTACCAGGCCGACCTCGAAGACGTTGACGGGATGCTGACGCGCTCCGGCTTCACGATCCCCACCGCGAAGGACTTCCATCTGGCCGAGTCGTGGTGGGCCGCCGGCGGCTCTGCGGACGCCACCATCCTCCCGCACGCTGACCATCTGCACGTATTCCGCACTGTCGCCGGTGTCCAGACTGCCGCTCGGCTGGATGTGAACTCCTGCGCCGACTGGCCCACCGGCATCGAGGGCCATCACGTGCTGCGGATGGGGTCGGTCCACGGCCTCGACCTGCCGTTTTCCGCCGCGAAGAACCCCTTGTCCGCTTGGGCGACGTCGCTGCTGGACAAGGGAGCGGTGATGGTCTCGATCCGCGGGAAGGTCGAGCCCAGCCCGATTACCCGCAAGGAGCTGCGGCGCCAGCGGGAGCGCTACCTGCGCGACATCCACACCGCCCGCGCCGAGGGCCGCATGGACGACCAGCAGCAGGAGGAGATGCTGGCCACCCTGGAATCGGTCGAGGGTGCCTACTCCTCCGGCAAGGCGTTCCCGACGCTGGTGGAGACCAGTGTCGTCGCGACGTTCACCGGGCACGGCAGGAAGCGTCTGGATTCGTTGGGCAACGGTGCCGCCTTCGAGGTCGCCTCGATGGACAACCGGCAGGAGCTGGCCCTGGCCGAGTCCTGGATCGGCTCACCGGCCCGGGCGAACCCGAACCTGATGGACCTGCCGTCCTCGACGGTCGCGTACTCGGGGCTGCCGTCCCTGTCGACGGTCGGCGACGCCCGCGGCATCAACGTCGGTTTCACTGTTCACGATCGGCAGGAAGCCCTCATGTCCGCGACAAAGTCCTCTGACCAGGATATTTATCCCATTGGGGCCATAGTTGGCAGCTCAGGAGGGGGGAAAATGGTTGGCCTTTCAACGACCATTCCGACGCCTGACGGATACACCAAGATGGGAGACATCGAACCGGGCCACGAAGTGATCGGGCGCGACGGGCAGCCGGTGCGAGTGGCCGCCAAGTCTCCAGTGAAAGCGAAGCCGGACCTGTACCGCGTGACCCTCAGCGATGGGCAGTCGGTGCTCGCCGACTACGACCATCAGTGGGTCGTCTCCGATTATCACGACCGACACGCCCACAAGACCGCCCAACGGCGCAACGCGGTGGAGGCGTGGAAGGGGGCCCACGCCGCAGCAGACGCGGTCGCACGCGCGGCATGCACCTACCCCGACAACCACGTGAGCAGCGCCGTGGAGCTCGCCACGATCATGCGGCAGGTTCCTGACACGGGCATCGAGCACAAGGGCAATGTCGTGGCCTCCCTGGCGATGATGAATATGGAGCCGAACCTCGAGACCCGAACCATCGCCCGGGAGAACTCCAAGAAGTCGGTGACCACCCGTGCTCCTAGTGTCACCTTCGATACCCGTGAGGCGATGAGCGCTGCGGTCGCCGGATGGCGAGAGGGGCGCGCGAATCTCACGGGGCGTTGGGCTGATCGCGTCCGTGAGCATGTGCGGGTCGCCACCGCGCTGCTAGAGCGTGATGAACTCCCGCAGCGCGCGTCCGAAGCAGATCTCATCGAGATGCTTGTCGCTGCCGGAGACCGCCATCGACTGCCCCAGGGGCGCCTGTCCAAGCATGTGCGCAAGCACGGCGCCACCTCCGAACGTGTTTACTTCACGCAGAAGGTCCCTCAGGCCACGAGTTCCCAGCGCGAGATTCGCGTGTGGCCTACTGGGCGTGCCCTCGCGGCTCTGGCCGAGCGGATCCGGCAGAAGAACGCGGTGCGCCCGCGCACCGAAGTCAGCGAGCACCGCATGACTACCGGCGAGATGATAGCCGAAGGACTGCACCTCGAGAACACTCATGGCGGGAAGAAGTTCGCCATCCGCGTTCCCGACGCGATCGACCTCCCGCGGACAGCTCTACCGGTAGGGCCGTACACCCTCGGCGCGTGGCTCGGCGATGGAAGCACGGGCTCCGCTCAGATCACCGGGATAGACCCAGGCATCTGGGAAGGGATCGAGCAGGACGGCTACATGGTCAGCCATCACGCCCAAGAGAAGAGCCACTACATTCGAGGGCTGGCTAAGCACCTGCGCAAGGCAGGATTCATAGTCAAGTCAGGGGCTGCTGACAAGCACATCCCAATCCGCTACCTACGCGCCTCCTACCACCAGCGACTCGCCCTGCTGCAGGGACTACTGGACACCGACGGCACTATCGGGCGCTCGGGCGGTATCGGACTCGCGCTGACCAACGAGCGTCTCGCGACCGATGCGCTCGAGCTCGCCCGCACGCTGGGGATCAAGGCCTCCATGACCGAGGGTCCTGCTGCGTATACACTCACCGATCCTGGAACGGGGGAGAAGACCCGAAAGGTCACCGGTACCCGGTACCGCGTGAAGTTCACGACCGATCAGCCGGTGTTCCGCCTGACACGGAAGAAGGCGCTCCTGCCGACCAGACTGCGCGAGACCAGTCAGTGGCTGTACGTCGAGAGCATCGAGCAGGTGGCGCCCGAGCCGGCCGCCTGCATCACCGTCGATTCGGAGGATCGCACCTATCTTGTCGGTCGTGGCATGGTGCCGACGTCGAACACCCAATACCTGGCCTACTCGGCGTTCCAGTACTCGCTGGAGGGCCGCCCGGTGATCGTCATCGACCCGAAGAAAGGTTCAGACCTCTCGGCCGCCTTCGGCGACAAGTGCACCACCTTCTCGCTGGACGAGTTCGCCGGTGCCTCCGGCGGCCTGAGCGGCTCCGGCGGCACAGGGGTCTGCGACCCACTGCGGTTCTCGAAGACCCCGGCCGACGGGATCAACACCGCCGTCTCTGTCCTCCATGACGTGAACGTGTGGCCGCACGGGTCGCGGCAGAACTTCGAGGCCGACCTGCAAGCGGCGCTGAAGTACGGCGTCTCCAAGGGGGCGAAGGCCATCGGTACCGCACTGGAGATCGCCAAGCGCGACGGGGAGGCGAGCAAAGAGCTGGCCGATCCGATCCTGCGCCAGTCGGGCAACGACCCCATGTTCGGCGCAATCGTGGGACTGCGGGACGAGGGGGAGGTGCTCAGCGCCGCCGAGTCCATCACCTACATCAAGGTCGGCAACGCGAACCTGGAGCTGCCGCCGATGGGCGTGGACCAGAACTCCCTGGGACTGACGCAGCGGATCTCCGCGGCACTGATCCGCATGCTCGTGTTCGGCTCCGCCGAGGCGCTGCGCGATCGCCGCGGGGTGCTGATGCTGGACGAGGCGTGGGTGTTCCTCGGGGCCGGCGCCGAGGAGATGGAGCGCCTGGGGCGCCTGGCCCGTTCGCTGGAGGTGTTCCCGATCCTGTTCACCCAGCGCATCTCGGACCTGCTGGAGGCGAACCTGACCAACCACATCTCCCGCGGCATCATCTTGCACACCAAGGATCCCAAGGAGGCCGAGGCCGCCTTCCGCCTGTTCGGCGTGGAGCCGACCCAGGAGCGGATGGACTTCACCACGGCGCCGGAGCGGATCGGCAAGGGCGGGGCGAACTGGAAATCCCGCAAGCCGCTGTTCACCTACGACGATCGCGACAACCGCACCTCCCTGCTGCGCGGAGCGGTCGGGCTGTACTGCGATCTCGACGACCGGGCCGTGGACGTGGAGATCAAGATTCCGCCGGACTTCCTGGCCAAGGCCTCCACCAACGCCCTGGACCGGGCGAAGCGAGAAGGCCGCCAGGTGATCTGACCGGCCTGCGGGTCTCGTCGATCGACGATGCTGAACCACGACGGTCTTTGGACACCGTCGACCCGAACACGTTCGCCAGGCTGGCGCGCAGCTCTCGGGTGAGCAGCGTTCGAGCGACTGCCCGTGGACGTCTCGCCTGATTCGTACTACGCTGGGCAGTACGAAATAGCAAGGAGCGTGGCTGTTGCGGGTCCGAGTCCACCCACGGGTATCTGCCAAGCGTCCTGAGCTGACTGATGAGGACGTGCGGACAGCGTTTGAAGAAGCATTGCGCTCTCGTGGCAGGGATACCGATCCGATCCAGTGGGTAGGCGTCGGCATGGACCGTCAAGGCCGGTTGCTGGAGTTCATCGCCGTCGAAGATGAGCCGGATGGGTGGTTGGTCTTTCACGCGATGCTCGCGACCGTGAAGGTTCTCCAGGAAATCGGGCTAAGGAAGTAGGGCCAGATGAGTAAGTACACCGCAGTCAATGGCACCGAGTTCACCGATGAGGACATCGAGAAGTGGGCCGCTGAGGCTGAATCTGAGCAGGGGTACACCGGAGGCCACATCGGGCCGGCTGTGCCGGGTCGGCCGGTCAGTGTTGGTGCTGAGGCCAAGCCGTTCACGCTTCGCCTGGACGCGAACCGTCGCGCCAAGCTCGACAAGCTCGCTCGGGAGCGCCACACCACGCCCTCGGACCTGATGCGCGGCCTCATCGACTCCCTATAAACCACGCTGGCGCGTTCACTGCGAGGCACTGTGGCCAGCAGGAATCCTGCCGGTAATCGGACGGGTGCGATCCCGCTGCCGCACCGTCGCGAGCCCGTCACCGGCAACGGCACACGGCTGAAGCGACCTCGGACGACGCCCTCTCGGAGCATCATGCCCGCCTGACAGAAGCGCCGATACCCGACGGGCACTGGCCACGAGCTCCGGCCATAGTCCACGTGACGCGGCCCGGCGATGGCCACCGTGTCCTGCGAGGACGCCGCCTCGCCCACTGGGCGGGCGTGATGGATTCTCGCAGCGCCACGCTCGACGCCGGCACCGCCCGGCTGGATGAGCGCGCTCACCAGCTGGGCTGGGCCGTGCTCGCCGGGGACGTCTCCGAGCGCGAGGCGGCCGGTCAGGTCCTCGGCGCGGCGGTCGAATCCGGGGTGCTGGCGCGCATGTGCGCCCGCCATCATCGCGGCCTGGCTGCCGCCTGGGACGTCGACGAGATCACCAGCGCCGTCACCTCCATGCTGGTGTCCTACTCCCTGCCCAGCCGAGGGCGGGCCGGCCCTTTGGACGTGGCCCGGTTTGCCGATGGCGCCACGTCCGCCTCCGGCTGGGTGGGCAAGGTGATCGGGGCGATGCGCGCGACGAGGATTCTGCGCGAGATGCACACGGACCCCGCCGTGCTGACGGACGCCGAGACGCTCGAGCAGGTCCCGTCCCCGAGCGTCGAGGAGCAGGCGCTGGCCCCACAACCGGCCGATCTCGAGGCCCACACCAAGGGACTGCCGGCGGCCAGTGCCACCGTCCGCCTGATCCATGCCTCCGCGCTGCACGACCTGCTCGGACTGCCGCCGCTGCGCGCGTGGGAGCTCACCCCGGCGCAGCGAGACGCCGTCCTGGAGGCGGAGCGACAGGACCCCGAGCTTCCCGGCCGGGTCCTGTCCGGCTCCGTGACCGACGGCCCGATCACGACCCTGGTCGGCGGGCTGTGGGGCGGATGGTCGCGGGACGACGTCGCCGCGATGCTCGCCGCCTCAACCCCCGGTCGCGACATCCCGCGGCTGCTGTGCCAGGCAGCCCTGCGGCCCCTGCCCAGGCCCCCGTCCCGCTCCGGAGACCTGGCCCGTATCCGTCGCCGGGCCCACGATTCCGTGCCCGTCGGCGCCCGCCCGGCGGTGCAGGGCGTGCTGGAGGCGTTCCTGGACGTCGAGGTGGCCGCCTACACCGACTTCGACCGTATCCGTCGCCCCCTGTCCGACGAGGAGCAGTCGCGCCGGGGCGCTTCGAGAGCCGCTCTGCCCGGGCTTCTCGACGAGGCCGCACTCCAGCTGGGCGTGACACGGCTGGATGTGCTCTCGGGCCTGATCGGGTTGTTCACCGAACGGCTGGCGATCGTCGAGACCCGCAACTTCACCCCGACCGCTTGGAGGTTCCCGCGATGACCACGACCACGCACCTCACTCACGGGCTGCGTGCCGGCCTCACGGCGATTACGGGGTTGCTGCGGATCTACCTGTTGCCGCTTCTGGTCTCCGCGCTGGCGGCGACCGTGTGGCTTATGGTGATCGCCGCAGCCACGGAGGCGTCCGGCAGCGCACTGCTGGTGCTGGCCCTGGTGGCCCTGCCCGGCGCGGCCGCGATGGTGGTCTCGCGGCCCGAGCGGGGACGGTGGTTCGAATACGCTTTGGTGTGGCTGCTGTACTTCACCGCCTTGCCTGTCTACGGGGCACTGCTGTTGATCGGCGGCTACGCCCTCGTCGGTGCCCGCGCCTGGCGCCGCCACCACGACCACGCGCTGCAGGCCGCGACGGACTGACCGTCATGCGATTCGCCGTCCTGGCCGGGACCCCGCGGCGACCCCGCGTGGAGCTCCAGGCCGCGCCCGGCTCCGATCTCGACGCCGTGTTAGAGCGGTTGGGCGAGATCGAGACGGTGGGGACCTGTGGCACCTGGGTCGCCGACGCTCCGACCCCGGGACTGCTGGCGCAGCTGCACGAGGCAGGAGTCGTGCTGGATGCGTTCGACTTCCCCGAGACCCTCGCCGCCCTGGCCCGCCCGCTCGTCGTCGATGCGGGCAACGGCGGGATCGAGGTGTACCCGCGGCTGGCCGACCGCACCAGCGTCGAGTTCGAGCTCGGGGAGGACGCTCGCTTCGACGCCGCCGCCGGATGCTTCCACGCGCCGCGATCAGCCGTTGCAGACTGGCCCGACCGGCTCCTGCCCGAGACGCTGCGCGGACAGGACACCACCGCACCAGCCGCCGAGCAGACCGGCGCGCAAGGCACGCTCGACGTGCCCCGGACCCCGCGGATCCAGGATCCGACCACGCCCGCCGAGGCTGCGCAGAACCTCGCCGAGGCCGCCGACGCCGACGGGCTCAAGCGCGAAGTCGAACTGCTCACGGCCCGGGTGGGCGATGTGCCGGAGTGGTTCGGGATGACCCCGTACCCGTACCAGCGCATCGGGGCGCTGTGCGTCGCCGCAGGGGGCCGGCGCCTGCTGGCCGACGCCCCGGGACTGGGAAAATCCGTCCAGGCGATCCTGGCCGGCACCCTGCTCGACGCGAGGCGCTGGATCATTGCTTGTCCGCCCGTGGTCCAATCCAACTGGGCCCACGAACTCGACCGCTGCCACGTCCCCGAGCACCTGGACGGAACCGTCGCCCTGATCCGACCAGGACGGAAGGTCCCCGACCTGCCCGTGGCGGGGTTCGTGATCGTGACCGACTCGCTGCTGGCCGCCCCCACCCGCAGCGG